>JAMWCM010000010.1 GCA_023818355.1 Candidatus Omnitrophota bacterium | reverse complement strand
TTTTCAGGATGGGGTTTATCCTCTCTCATCCCTATAAAACCATTCCCTGGATAACCTCCCCTTTTATTGAGAAAGTAATCGGTAAAAGAATGTCCCTCTTTGATACCTATCTCCGTATTATGGGAGCTCCGATTTTTTCCTTCTTCTTTGCTCTGCTTCCCGTATTCTTGGGCTGGGCTGACCCTTCGCTTCTTTTCTATGGATGGCCAATATTTATCTGGTCCTGGATACTGGGACCGGCTTTTGTCTGGTATTCAGGAAACTATGGAGAAAAACAGACATTTTCTTCGCTTGTATTCCTTGGAATAAGAGATAGGATTTCTTTTTATAAAAAAGAATTACTTACTCAAGATTTGTCTAACTACCGCGATAAACTTATTGAGCTCCTTTTAGAATATAACCTCAGAATTAACCATACTCTCTGCAACCGAGAGCTCTTAAGATTATTCCTCTATTTTCTCACCGATGTAACTGATAAAGAAAATTCCTTAAAAAATTTTATAGCCAAATACATAAATGATGAACTGCTCACTGAGAATCTTCGCGAATATAACTGGGAAACTTTAAACGAATTGGGAAGGGCAAGGATTCTCTTTAAGATTTATAAAAAACAGAGAATCCCGGTATCGGAAGAGATAAATATCCTTAAGGGCTTAACTGCTCTCATTAATACTATGGGACCAAAAAAATTTGGCTTACCTACCTGGGAAGAGACCCCAATTCCTCAGCAAGAAAAATTAATGCGCAAGGTATGCAAAAGATATAGAATCACTCCGGAACAGGAGAAGGAAATAAGGAAATTGCTCCAGTTTTTTGAAAAGAGCGAAATAAAAAAATTGTATAGGAAAATAAAAATGGTAAAGGAATTGGAGGAAATAGTCAACCTTATTCCCCGGGAGTTCTTCTATTTAAGAAAAGCAATGAAGGATATAAAGAACCTCTCTTCCGCACCACTCACCCCCTATCAGAAAAATCTCTTTTTAAATCTCATCGTCACCCGCTATAATTTAAAAGAAAAAGAAACGGTAAGAATAATTAACTATGCTATGAGTCTAATCCCTTCTCCTACGCCTGAGGAAAAAGGGCAAAAGTAAAATTCCTGCCAGAAATCCTCCCAGGTGGGCAAACCAGGCAATTCCCTCTGTAAAACCTCCTTCCACCCCGGGGGTGGAAACTGCCGAAAGAAATTGCCAGAAAGCCCAGAGTCCTAAGAAGAAAAAGGCGGGAACTTTTACTATCCGCAAGAAATAGAAAAAAGGTATAAGGGTAAGAATTTTTGCCCGGGGAAAGAGAACAAAATATGCCCCTAAAATTCCTGAGATCGCTCCACTTGCTCCTAAGGTAGGAATGGTGGATTGGGAGTGGGTAAAGATATGGGCTAAGGAGGCAGAAATTCCACAGAGGAGATAGAAGAGTAAAAATCTCAGATGGCCTAAGAGGTCTTCAATATTATTTCCAAAAATCCAGAGATAAAGCATATTGCCTAAGAGATGAAACAAATTCCCGTGGAGAAATTGGGAAGTAATCAGGGTGGATAATTGGGAGAAATCAAAGTAATTTATAAAATTGTAGGGAACAACCGTATAACGAAGAAGGGTTATCTCTAAGAGATTACCTAAGGAAATTTCATAAAAGAAAATGGAAGCATTGAGAATAATTAAAGCAATGGTCATAAAAGAAAAACTTTGAGTTGGATTCTCATCGCGCAAGGGAATCATTTAACCCGTTTACCTTTACAGGCTTTCACACAGATCCCACAGATAAACTGCTCTGTGTAACCAGATTTATGAAATTCTTTCAGTTTTTCAAAACAAGCCCTATGGTCAAATTCCTCAGGATTTTCCTTGATTGCTCCTACCGGACAGACCGAGAGACATTCACGGCAATCACCACAATCTTCATTTAAGGGGATACCCGGCTTAAGGGGCAGATTGGTAAGAATGGTAACCAAACGGAACTGACTACCCAATTGGGGATTGACCACCAGATTGTTTCTTCCCCACCAACCCAATCCCGCAAGGATGGCAATCTTCTTATGGGAAAGATGGGCGGACTGTTTCTCCCAGTCTATAATCTGAGAGGCAGGAATGGGTAAAGCGGTATATCCTTTACCTTGAATAAACTGGCTAACCCTCAAGGCAATCTCGTCCAAGAAATGGTTTACTACGCGATAGTGGTGGAAATAAAGTTTTGTGGGATGGGTTTCAATCTCCGCAAGGATTAATGGGGAAAGTCTTACCCCTAAGGAAATTCCATAATTTATTTCTTTTAAAATATCCCGAGAGAGAAAAAATTCTTCTTTAACTGCGTTTATTTCGGCTACGCCCACTAAATCCACTCCTAAATCTTTGGTTAATTTCTCTAAGAGAAAATTGTAATTTTCTCTAACCATTATTAATTTATCTCCCTTAACCTCTGTAAATATACCCACAAAATGGATATCGCTGAAGGGGTAACTCCGGAGATACGCAAAGCTTGTCCGAGGTTTAAAGGTTTATACGCGGTGAGTTTCTCGCTTATCTCTCGGGAAATACCGGGGATTTTATAATAGTCTAAGTCGGGAGGGAGTTTAACTTTTTCCAATCTCTCCATCCGTTCCACCCCCTCTTTTTCTCTCTGGATATAACCTTCGTATTTCACCTCAATCTCTATTTCCTTGACAATCTCGGGAGGAATTTCTTTCCTCCTCTCTTTATCCAGTTCTTTCAATTGCCGATAGTTAATCTCCGGCCTTTTAAGTAACTCTGCTAAGAGAAGGGGTTTTTTTAAAGAGGAGATACCCCATCTCTGGAAAATTTTTTCCGTCTCAGGTGATGGCTTGACTATTCTCCTTTTCAAATAATCCAACTCTTCTTCAATAAATTTCTTCTTCTCCTTTACCTTCTCCCATTCTCCTCTACTCACCAAACCCAATTTATATCCAAATTCTCGTAGACGCAGGTCAGCGTTATCTTCCCTTAAAAGCAGGCGGTACTCACAACGGGAGGTGAACATCCGATAGGGCTCGTTGGTTCCTTTAGTAACTAAGTCATCAATCAATACTCCAATGTATGCCTGGTTGCGACCCAACACAAAGGGGGGTTCTCTGCTTACCCTTAAAGCAGCATTTATTCCCGCAATTATTCCCTGAGCGGCTGCTTCCTCATAACCGGTGGTGCCATTGATCTGACCAGCAAAGAAAAGATTTTTAATCAATTTTGTCTCCAGCCAAGGATAGAGCTGGGTGGGGTCAACCATATCATGTTCAATCCCGTATCCTGGCCGGGTAATTTTAACATCCTCCAAGCCTTCAATGGAGTGAAGCATTTTAATTTGGATATCCAAGGGAAGACTGGTGGCTAAACCATTGGGATAGTATTCATTGGTGTTTAATCCTTCAGGTTCAAGAAAAATCTGATGCCTTTCCCGGGTGGGGAATTTTACCACCTTATCCTCAATAGAAGGACAATACCTTACTCCCGTAGCCTTAATTATCCCGGTGTAAAGTGGGGAGCGGTCCAGTCCCGAACGGATTATTTTATGTGTCCGGGAATTTGTATAAGTAATATAGCAGGGAACCTGAGGTTGAGAAATCTTCTGCGTGGAAAAGGAAAAGGGAGAAGGAGGCTTATCTCCATATTGGGGTTTTAATTTCTTAAAATTGATTGTCCTTCCGTCAAGGCGCGGACAGGTCCCTGTTTTAAAGCGCGCCATCTTAAAACCCAGTTCTTTAATATTCTCTGCCAACCCCAGGGAAGGAAAATCTCCCAACCTTCCGGCGGAATAATGCACCAACCCGATATGGATTAGGCCATGGAGAAATGTTCCGGGAGCAACCACTACACAATGAGCAAAGAATTTTTCTCCACTCAATGTCTCTATCCCATAAACAGTTTTGTTTTTCACCAAAATTCTTTCCACAACTTCCTGCCTTAAAAACAATCTTTCCTGATTTTCTAATATTTTTTTCATATAAGCTCGGTAAAGTGCCCTGTCCACCTGCGCCCTTGAAGAACGCACCGCCGGCCCTTTGGAGGAATTTAAAATACGAAATTGTATTCCACAGGCATCGGTTGCTTTACCCATCTCTCCACCCAAGGCATCAATCTCTTTTACCAACTGTCCCTTACCTACCCCACCTACTGCCGGATTGCAGGACATCTGGGCAATGTTATCCAAGTTCATTGTAACCAAAAGGGTCTTACAACCCATCCGTGCGGAAGCCAAAGCAGCTTCAATCCCCGCATGCCCAGCGCCAATAACCATCACCTCAAATTTATCCATTTTTGAAAAATAAAATGCCCACTTCTGTGGGCGAGTTTTACATTTTGGCGGTGTTACTTCGTTTTCATCTCATGGGTGAGGATAATCGCCTCTGCCACCTCCCGCATACTCCGACGATTATCCATGGCGTATTTCTGAATTTTGCGAAAGGCATCTTCTTCTGAAAGATTCTCCTCCTTCATCAAAATCCCTTTTGCCCGTTCAATTAATTTGCGTGCTTCTAATTCCTCACGGATAATCTTGGATTCGGTCAGTAAATGTGCATTCTCAATAACCACCGCTGACTGATTGGCAACCGTCATCAGGATATTTATTTCCTCCTTACGAAACCGGTGTGGTTTTGAAGTATAGACATTAAGCACGCCGATAACCTTTCCTTTAACTTTTAAGGGAACGCTGAGCAGGGAACACAATCCTTCTTTTTCGGCAATCCTCCGATTGATATAGCGGGGGTCTTTGCGCACATCCAAAACCGTAATCGGTTTACCCTCCCGGGCTACCCTCCCGGCAATCCCTTCCCCCAACTTAAGATTTGGTTTCTTATTATATGCCTCAGAAACTGATTGCGTAGCCTTAATCACTAACTCCTCCCTTTCTTCATCTAAAAGCAAAAGGGAACAAATCTTGGAATCCATTACCTGGGCAGTGACCGTTACAATCAATTTTAAAATATCTTCTAAATAGAGATTGGAGGTAATCGCCTGACTGATTTTGGCAAGTGCTTCAAACTGTTTAGTATAAGAGAACTTCTCCTTCCCCATATTTAATTTTGATTCTATTATAAAGCAACGATAGAAATTTCTGCCTTATCTGCTTCTGCAATTGCTTCCTGCTTATCAAGAAAAAGCACCTTCCCGGCCTCAATCGCCAGAACCTTTGCCTTGGTCTCATTCAAGGTTCTGACGGTGGTCAGACCAATCACGGGAAGATCAAACCTTCTATCCTGAACAAAACGAGAAACTTTTATCACCACCGTTCCTTCTCCTCCCAAGGAGGCACCCCTTCTAATAGTCTCATCAGTTCCCTCCATTCCTTCCACCGCCAGAACTATCTTATTTTTCACTACCACCGTCATCCCGATATCTAAACGGGCAATTTCTTCTGCGATATCCCAACCAAACTTTATATCCTCCCATTCTCTTGAATTGGGAAGCCGTGCCGTCAAACAGCCTTTCTCCGGGAGAAGGTCTTCAAGAAACAGGGTAGCATCCAATAACTCTATACCTTCTTTTTCTAACTGCTGTGCAAAGGCATTTAAGATAGACATATCCCTTTTATCCTTTAAAGCATTAATAATTTCTAAGGCGGTGCGGTCAATGTGAATATCTTTCCTGAAGAGAATAGTTTTACTCACTCCTCCGGCCATAATTGCCTCTCTAATCTCGGCATGTTTTAACAAGCCAACCAATTTATCCCATTCCCCAATATCTAACCAGTGAACCTCAGAAACATAATTGGCTATCTCCGGTAAAGTCTCTCCCTTTATCCCGATGGCAAAAATAGAGTATCCCTGTTTTCGCGCCGCCTCTGCTAAGATAAGGGGATAGCGTGATTTTCCGGCAATTAATCCAATCTTTTTCATTTTCTAACCTTGCGGAGCAAGTTATTTCACAGATTTTCAGCGACAGACACCCCTCCGGGAATTCTTTATAAAATCTATCAGATGTTTTATCTCCGCATAAAGAGGCACCTTTTTTTCTATCTCTTCTAAGGCATGAGAAAGGGAGAGACCGGATTGAAAAAGAATTTTTGTTGCAGTCTTTAAAGCATTCCTTACCTCTAATCTTATCCCTGCTCTTCTCAAACCTACAACATTTAAGCCATAAAATCTTGCTGGATGACCATCACAGGTAGAATAGGGAGGAATGTCCTGAATCACTTTTGAACAGCCCCCAATAATGGCTAAGGTTCCTACACGCACAAATTGATGAATGGCAACCATACCCCCAATAACCGCCTTATCTTCGACCGTCACATGCCCGGCTAATGTTCCTACATTGGCAATAATAATTCCATTACCCAAACGACAATCATGGGCAATATGCGAATAGGCCATAATAAGATTATGGTTACCAATTATAGTCTTACCGGTTGCCTTAGTTCCTAAGTTTATGGTCACATATTCCCGGATGATGTTGTGGTCCCCAATCTCCAGGAAAGTCTTCTCACCTTTGAATTTCAAATCCTGAGGAATGCTCCCCACAACTGCCCCAGTAAAAATACGACAGTTCTTCCCAATCTTCGTAGATCCATCAATTACACAATTTGCTCCAATAATTGTCCCTTCGTCAATAGAAACATCCGGACCAATAAAAGTATAAGGACCCACATCTACAGTTTCCGCCAGTTTTGCCCGTTGGTCAACTATCGCGGTGGGATGAATCTTAGCCATCGTTTATAAAAAAATTGATTACAATGAGCAATCACTGTAATCATCTTCTCGGTAAATATAGTCTTTAGGCTTCCACCAGCGCAAACATCAAGTCTGCTTCTGCCACTACCTTAGAATCTACATAGGCCTTAGTATGTACCTGCCCGGTTTTGGATTTTAATCTCACTACCTCTACTTCTAAACGGAGCTGGTCTCCCGGAAGAACTGTGCGTCTAAATTTTACATTATCTATACTCATAAAATAGGCGAGTTTTCCCTGATTTTCCTTCTTAGAAAGCATAAGCACCCCGGCTACCTGTGCCATTGCTTCTACAATAAGCACCCCCGGCATCACTGGCCTTCCGGGAAAATGTCCCTGAAAGAAATAGTCATCAATAGAAACATTCTTTATCCCTACCGCACGCTTATCCTCTTCCAGTTCAATTATCTTATCTACAAAAAGGAAGGGATAACGGTGGGGAAGAATTTTCTGTATATCATTTATATCCAAATAATTTTTCTCTAAATCAAAATTTGTAGAGACCGATTTTATTGCCCCTTCAAGAAAACGGAGCCTTTGTTGTTCAATCTTCGGGAGCAGTCTTATATTCAGTGGATGTCCGCTCTTTATGGCAATTACATGTCCTTTTAGAGCATAACCCAGAAGATAGAGGTCACCGATTAAATCCAGAACCTTATGCCGTGCAAACTCATCTTCAAAACGCAGTCTATTCTTCAACACCCCCCTCTCGCCCACCACCAGGGTATTCTCATAGTTAGCTCCCAATCCCAATCCCTGATTCTTCAGAACCTCCACTTCTTCCTCAAGACAGAAGGTTCTGGCAGGAGCAATTTCTTTTACAAAAACCTCCCTCTCCACAACAAAGTTTAAATATTGAGGTCTTAAGTAAGGATGATGGTCATAAGAAAGAAGATAAGAAATCTTAAATTCCTGGCTGGGTAAAATCACGATGCTGGCTTCTCCTTCGTTGAGCCAGATGGGTTCTCTAATCTGAAAAAATTTTCGGGGAGCATCCTGGGATTCTATACCCGCTTCTTCCAGAATCTCCAGAAAAGGGAAAGCACTCCCATCCATTCCGGGAACTTCCTGCCCATTAATCTCAATGTAAAGGTTATCTATATTAAGTATAGACAAAACCGCCATAAGATGCTCAATGGTATGCACCTCCCCCCCATTGCTTCTCAACGATGTACGGCGAGGACTTTTATTTATATCAATTATATTATTCAGCGTTGCCGAAATAAAAGGTTTACCCGGGAGGTCAACGCGTTGAAAATTTATTCCTACATCTGGAGAGGCGGGTTTGAATTTAATCCTTACCTCCTCTCCGGTGTGTAAACCCGTCCCTTTTAATTCAACCTCTCTTTTGATTGTCTTCTGATATTCCATCCTCTTTCCTCTCCTTCTGCAATCCTGAGATTTCCTGTAATTTAGCCTTCAATTCTGCTACTGTCTCAAACAACTTTGGCAATCTCTGGACACAGGCGTTTATACGTTTAGCAAGATTATGCGGTTTTGCCGGATAACCAGAGACACAGGTGTTGGGAGGAACCGATTTGGTTACTCCCGCCTGTGCCGCCACCACCGCATTATCGCCAATGGTAATATGCCCCACCACTCCTGACTGTCCAGCCAAAATCACTCCTTTCCCAATCACTGTGCTTCCCGAAATACCTGTCTGCGCAACGATAATGGAGTTTTCTCCTATCTCCACATTATGGGCGATTTGCACCAGATTATCAATTTTTGTCCCTTTCCCAATAAAAGTTCTTCCAAAACGCGCGCGGTCTATAGTAACATTTGCTCCAATCTCCACATCGTCTTCAATTACCACTGTCCCAATCTGCGGAATTTTATGATGCACACCTTTTACAGTAGCAAAACCAAAGCCATCGCTACCGATAACTGTCCCACTATGAATACAAACCCTATCTCCAATGGTAACCCTTTCCCTTATAGAAACATGGGAATAGATTAAACAATCCCTGCCAATTTTGCTAAAGTGTCCAATATATACATAAGGATAAATTATGGTATTATCTCCTATCTCTACCTTATCTTCAATTACCGCATAGGCATGAATAGCCACATCTTTCCCCAGTTTAACCTCTTCACCAATAACCGCCGTAGGATGAATTCCCCGGGGATGATGCACTTCATTGGGAGCAAATAAAGAAACCATTTTGGCAAAAGCAAGCGAAGGATTATCGGTACGAATAATCGGTTTGGGAGCAGATTTTACCTCACGCGAAGTGATAATTGCTGAAGCATGTGTCTGCTGCATCAAAGAAAGATATTTTGAATTTGCTACAAAGGTAATGTCTCCTTCCTTTGCTTCTTTTATACCGCATATTCCGGTAATAATTGTCTGCGGGTCTCCGATAATTTCTCCCCCAACGATTTCCGCAATCTCTGCTAAGGTTTTCTTCATTTCTTCTCCTTTGTACCGGACCTCTTTTTATCATAGCGCTCATTAAGAATCTTTATTACTCTCTCGGTAAGGTCAAATGCCTCCTGATGGTAGAGAAGAACACGTTCATTGAGAATGAAAGTATAGTTCTCATTTTTCCCCAATTCCTGAATTACGGCATCAATCTCTTTCAATATTTCACGCACAATGTTATCCCTTTCCTTACGCAGGTCTTCACGCGTAGTGCGGTCGTATTCCTGTAATGTCTTTATCTTCTCATCCAAAATCTTCTGTTTTTCCGGCTTCACCTTATCCGAAGCAAGGTCCAGCTCTTCTTTAATCTTCTTAATCTCATCAACCATTTTATTGCGCTGGGCTTCTTTTTCTGTCCCTTTCTTCTCTAAGAGAGTATCCTCTTCTTTAGTGCGTTGGTATTCATCAAAAACCTTGGAGATATCAATATAACCAATTTTAAATTCTCCCGAAAAAGCGTTAGCGGTCAAACCTAAGAGTAAAACAGAGATAAGGAATGAAAATATTTTTTTCATCTTTTCTCCTTTTTATTTTATTCTCTGCGGTTATAATCATCACTAAAATCTCTGTCCCACACTGAAATGAAATCGGCCTGCTTTTTTCTCACCCTCCTCTGTCTCCAGAGGATAAGCGAAGTCAAGCTTTATCGGTCCAATGGGAGTCTTAATCCGCAAGCCTGTGCCTATCGAATGTTTTATTCCTCCCGAACCAAAATCACCCGCTTCTTTCCAGACATTACCAAAATCATAAAAAACCGCCCCTCTAATATTTTCCACAATCGGGAAAGTAGTTTCTACCCCTCCTAAAAGCAAGGCTTCTCCACCTACCGGGTCTCCGGTATTTGGGTCTTTGGGTCCAACACGCCTCTCCTTAAACCCACGCAGGGTATAAGCACCTCCTGCAAAGAACCTTTCATAGACAGGAACATAGTCTGAATCTCCAAACTCATCCACTATCCCTGCACGGAGGCGCATTTCTAAGACTATCTTCTCAATGGGCATAAAATATAGGTTTCCCTGAGCAATATATCGTAAAAAATCCTTATCTCCACCAAACGGACCCCCCGCACCTTCTATTGAACCAGATACCAGATAACCCCGGGTAGGGTCAAATATATAGTCACGCGTGTCCTGGGTAAGTCGGAAAAGGACTGCAGAGATGGTGTTATCCCCTTCTTCCTGTCTTAAATCAAATGACTCTTCCGGGGAAATGTCAGAAATCTTAATCTTATCCAAGCGGTAAATCAAGTCTCCCCGCGTATAATCGGTAAATTCTTTTCCTAAACGTAAAGCCCCTCCTCTCCTCCGTTCATCAAAAGCATAACCAATATCCCGCTCCCTCTCCCTTGTCTTTTGATAGAGGTCAAAACCAAAGGAATAGGGATAACCAAATATCCAGGGTTCGGTAAAACTCAATTCGTAATCCTGACGCACGGTTCCCAGTTGTGCACGTAATTTCAAAAACTGTCCTGCTCCCGTAAAGTAAGGGAAATTAAACAAATCAAAGTTACGCTGGGTAATTTCCACAAAGCCGACAAATTGGTCAACGGAACTGTATCCTCCACCAAAACTAAACTCCCCTGTCTTTGCCTCTTTTACGGAAACCACAAGATTCTTTCTATTAGCCGTAGAGCCTGGTTCTATATCAAAATTTATCTCTTCAAAATAACCCAAATTATTCAGACGCTCTCTGCTCCTTTTCAATTTCTTACCCTCAAACTGCTCACCGGGATAGATACGCAACTCTCTTCTGACCACCACATCCTTTGTGCGCACATTCCCCCGAATATCTATCCTCTCCACATAGGCAACCTCATTCTCTCTGATAAAATAATTTATGTTTATTTTATCTGTCCCCTCCACCAACTCTGTTTTCACATCAACCTCTGCCTGAATATAACCTTTATCAAAATATAATTCTTGGATATGGATAATATCCTGACGCAAGCCCTCTTGCCGGAAAGGTTTACCCTGGACCATCTTGAGCACTTTCTTTATTTCCTCTCTCGTATATACAGTATTACCGGAAATATTTATCTCGTTGGCAAAATATTTTTTCCCTTCCTCAATTTTAAAATTTATATAAATCCAGTTCTTCTCATACTTCACAGCACTCTCCACTTCTACATCCATGTATCCGGCATCCTGATAAAATGTCTTAATTCGTTCCTTATCTTCCTCAAGCACCTCGGGCTTAAAAACCCCTGACCTAAATATCCCCGCTGGTTTGGTTTTAACCAGTTTGAGAATTTTCCCCCGGGGGTAAGATTTATTTCCTTCCACCTTTATCTTCTTAATTCTTGCTCTGAATTTCTCATTAATTATAAATTTAACCCGGGCATAGTTTGTCTGAGGGTCTACCTCAATTTTCTCCCCCACCTCTACCTGTATATAGCCTTTATCTTTATACATCCGGATAATCTCTTCTTTATCCTGTTTAATCTGGCGGGGATTGAGAAAGTCATTTACCTTAGAACCAACTGCTTTCTCCAATTTCTCTTTTCTAAAAAGACGGTTCCCTTCAAAAGAGATGCTCTCAATAACCGGGCGCTCCTGGACATTAAAAATCACCATTACCCCTTCGCTGGTTTCACGGAGGTCAATCTTTATATCCGAGAAATAACCGGTGGCATAGAGCCTCTTTAAATCTTCATCCAATTCCTTCTGAGAAAATGTCTGCCCTGCTTTTGATTTTATCTTAGAGAGGATAGTAGAAGAACTAACGGTAACATTACCCACAATCTGAATAGAACTGATAACCCGACTTTGGTTCTCCTCAGCAAAGAGGGGATTCTGGACAAAGAGAATAAGTACAAACCCACCCCCTATAAAAAAATTTTTCTTCACTTTCTCCCTATTTTTATTTTAATAAGTCTAACAAAAACTAACCCTTCTGTCAATTCAAATTTCCTCGCGAGATAAATTCTCAAAACGAGCATACTCCTTTATAAAAGCGAGTTTGATAATATCGGTTGGACCATTTCTCTGTTTAGCGATATTCACCTCCGCCAGTCCCCGATTTTCTTCTGTAGGGTTGTAGTATTCCTCTCTCAAAAGTAAAACCACAACATCCGCATCCTGCTCAATCGCCCCTGACTCCCGCAAATCCGATAACTGTGGCCGATGGTCAGCCCTCGCCTCTACCGCACGGGAAAGCTGACTTACCGCCACCAGCGGAATATTCAACTCCCTTGCCAGGGCTTTTAAGGAGCGGGAAATCTCAGCAATTTCCTGCTGGCGGTTCTCTACATTGGCTGGGCCCTTCATTAACTGTAAATAATCAAGGATTAAGAGTTGAATATCCTGGGTAGATTTTAGTCTCCTTGCCTTAGCCCTTAATTCCAAGACCGAAATGGCAGGAGTATCATCAATAAATATCGGGGCCTCCGAAAGCTTTCCGGCGGCATTGGTCAATCTTGGCCAGTCTGATTGTGAGAGAAGCCCGGTTCTTACCCTATGTGCATCCACACGGGCATGTGAACAGAGCATCCGCTGAACAAGTTGTTCCTTAGACATCTCTAAACTAAAGATTACCACGGGCTTTTTCTCTACAATCCCCACATGTTCAGCAATGGAAGCCACAAATGCAGACTTACCCATAGATGGTCTTCCCGCCACAACAATAAAATCGGAAGGTTGAAGCCCCGCGGTCAACACATCAAATTCCGTAAAGCCTGTAGGAAGACCGGTAACATTTGCCTTTCTCTGATAGAGATTATCAATGGTTTCAATACTACTTTTTATAATCTCCTTTATAGAAACAAAACTTCCCTCTATCTTATGGGTGGCGATTTCAAAAATTGAAGCCTCCGCACGGTCAAGCAAATCATCCGCATCGGTTATGGGTTCATAGCACTCGTTAATAATTTGTGTGGAAACATGAATAAGACTCCTTAGAATATATTTCTCCTTTATTATCCGGGCATAATATCCCACATTGGCAGCAGTGGGAACTAAGGAGGCAAGACTGGCTAAATAGGCAGGCCCACCTATTTCTTCTAAGAGATTGGCTTTTTTCAAAGCATCCGCAACCGTTACCACATCCACCGCCTGATTACGATTAAACAACTGCGTAATCATCTGGAAAATCTTGCGATGATTATCCTTATAAAAATATTCGGGCTCTACTTTCTCTATCCCCAGAACCACCGCCTGCGCATCAATGAGCATAGAACCCAAAAGGGCCATCTCGGCTTCAATATTTTGTGGTGGCATCCGGTCTAAACTAAGTTCTTTCTCATTCATCGGTTTTAATTTTTGCATTTATTTCTTTACTATCCAAACCTTTGCCTCTACAGAAACCTCGGGATGCAACCTTATGGGAACATAAAAAATTCCCAATTCTTTAAGCGGTTCCTTCAACTCAATCATCCGTTTATCCAGTTTTATCCCCATTTCTTCATATGCCTTAGCAATGTCTTGATTAGTTACTACCCCAAACATTTTCTCATTCTCTCCCACCTCTACTGCAAGGGTGCAGGAGGAATTTTTAATCTTGTCTGCCAAGGCAAGGGCTTCCTTCTTCTCCCTCTCTTTCTGTCTAATAATTTCCTTTTTTTCCTGCTCAATAATCCGCAAATTCTTTTCCGTAGCTTCTAAGGCAAAACCTTTGGGGATAAGATAATTCCGGGCATATCCATCTTTTACGGTAACAATTTCGCCAAATTTACCAAGATTATCCAGGTCTTTTCTTAAAACTATCTTCATCACTATTCTCCCATAAAAGGAAGTAGGGCCATAATCCTTGCTCTTTTTATTGCCTGGCTAACCTTTCTCTGATGTTTTGCACAATTACCGCTAATCCGCGTAGAAAGTATCTTACCTCTTTCCGAAATGAACCTCTGTAAAAAGTCAACCTCTTTATAATCAATTTCTTTCACCTTATTCCGACATAAGCGGCAGTATTTTTTCCGCACAAATCCAGGCTTAACTATTTTCTTTACCGCTTTAGCCATATCCCTCCTTTTTTAAAAGGGAGGATTTTCCTCCCCATTGAGAATTTTCTCCTTCTCCGGAGGTATTTCCCCTGCCGGAGATGCCCCGCCCATCTCTTCTTCACTCACCATCTCTATCTCTTCCTTAGGCATCCCCAAGAATTGCACCCGTTCAGCAACCACATCTAAACTGCTCCTCTTCTCCCCAGCCACCTCCCAGCTCCGATACTGAAGTCTTCCCTCCACAAAGATAAGTTTTCCTTTGGTAAGATACTGATTACAACTCTCCGCCTGTCTACCAAAAACTACTACCCGCACAAAACAGGTCTCTTCTTTTTTCTCACCCGAGGCGTTAGTAAAGCGCCGATTTACCGCTAACCCGAAATTTACCACCGCTGTTCCTGTGGGAGTATAACGCAGTTCTGGATCACGGGTGAGATTACCAATCAAAAAAACTTTATTAAGGCTCGCCATCTTCCCTCCAGTTCATTTTTTATTCTTTACCACAATCATTGAACGCAAAACATTCTCGTCCAATCTCCAGTTCTTCTCTATCTCTTTGATTACCGGGGGATTGGCAGAGAAATTTGCCAGCAGATAAATTCCTTCTTTAAATTTCTTGACTTTATAGGCAAGCGGTCTCTTCCTCCATTTTTCAAAACTGATAATCTTACCTTCATTCTGGAGAATGGACTGAGAAAGACGGCTCATCTCCTTCTCCAAATTCTCCTCATTTAAATCCGGTTTTACCAGAATCAAAGCCTCATAAATTCTCATTATCTCCCCCTGTTTGAAATTAATTAAACCTGCTCATCGTTTTTTCTAATCCATCTTTTATGAAAGATAAAACTGCTTTTACTGCGGTTTCTATAATCTGCTTTATCTTTGCCTCATCCTCAGAAGAGAATCTTTCCAGAATATATTCTTTCAAATCCTCAATTCCCGGTTTACCTATCCCTATCCGTAAACGCGGAAAATCCTTGGTCCCCAATTTTTCAATTACCGAACGCAAACCCAGATGTCCTCCATCTGAACCCCTTCCTCTCAATCTAATTTTCCCCAGAGGTAAACTTATATCGTCGCAAATAACAAGTATATCCTCCTGGCCAACTTTCTTTATCTTCAAAAAATCAACCAGTGCAATTCCTGAGAGATTCATAAAAGTAAGTGGTTTCAGTAAAAGGATTTTCTCTCTCTGAAATTTGAATTCTCCCCAGCTAAATTTATCCTTTCTTTTAAAACCAACTTTAAAATTTTCTGCCAAAGTCTCCACCACCAGAAATCCTAAATTATGGGGAGTAAATTTATATTTTTCTCCGGGATTGCCCAGGCCAACGATGAGCTTCATCGCTTATAACTAAATTTTAAGAGACTATTTCTTCTCTTCAGTCTTCTTCTCCGGGGTTTCTTCTGCCTCGGGTTTCTTCTGTTTAATCACCTCCGGTTCAACCAATTCTTCCACTTTCTCCTCTACTTTTTCCTCCTTGGGCATTCCCACAGTTACCACCATCTGCTCCGGAGGAGCAAGGATTTTTATATCTTCAGAAACTTTTAAATCTTTTACATAAAGAGATTGCCCAATTTCCAATTGACTTATATCTACCTCAATCTTTTCGGGGATAGCCGTGGGAAGACATTCTATGGGAAGCTCCCAGAGAAGATGTTCCAGGATTCCCCCGTCCCTTTTCACCCCCACCGCCTCACCTACCAGAGCAAGAGGCACGTTGACCATAATCTTCTCGGTAAGAGAAATCTGTTGGAAATCTATGTGCAGAAGTTCTTCCGTGAGAGGGTTTTTCTGAATTTCTTTGATAATCACGGTCTTCACTTCCTGTGTCCCTTTTTTTTTGGGTAGAGATGAATCTCTTTCAATTTTTAAAGAGATAAGCACATTTCCGCCTAAAGAGGTATGGAGAATTTTCTGTAGGTCTCTTTTGGGTAACTGGAGGAGGAGATTCTTCTCCCCCTTTTTGTATACCACCCCAGGCACCCAACCCTCTCTTCTTAAACGGCTAACCTGCTTACCCTTTATCTGCCTTACTTTTGCGTAAAGATTTACCTCTTCCATTTTTCCCCCTTAATCAAATAGAGAACTTACCGATTCTTCCTGATGAATGCGTTTAATTGCCTCGGCAAGAAGAGGAGCAATCGTTAATACACAGATCTTAGGATGTCTCTTCTCTTGAGTGAGAGGAATGGTATCGGTAACAAATAGTTTCTCTATGGGTGAATTCCCAATCTTCTGAACTGCATCTCCAGAAAGAACGGGATGGGTAACCGCTCCAAAAATCCTTTTTGCGCCTGCCTCCTTCAGCACAATAGCTGCCTCAATCAAAGAACCTCCGGTAGCAATCAAATCATCAACAATCACCACATTTTTATCTTTAACCTCTCCTAAGATATGCATCACCTCGGTCTCTTCAGGACTTATCCTGCGCTTATCCACAATCGCTAAGCCTGCGGAAAGCCTCTTGGCGTAGGCACGCGCCATTTTAATCCCTCCCACATCCGGAGAAACTACCACCAAGTCTCTAAACTTCATCTCTTTAAGATAGTCTACAAAAACCTTAACAGCAAAAAGATGGTCCACGGGAATATCAAAAAAACCCTGAATTTGTCCGGCATGCAAATCTATGGTTAAAATCCTATCTGCTCCGGCAACAGTAATGAGATTAGCCACCAATTTTGCAGTTATCGGTACGCGTGGCTGGTCCTTTCTATCCTGGCGTGCATAACCAAAATAGGGTAAAACCGCGGTAATCCGTCTTGCGGAAGCCCGGCGTATGGCATCAATAATAATCAATAACTCCATCATATTCTCATTGGGTGGAGGACAGGTTGGTTGAATAAGAAAAACATCTTTCCCCCGCACATTCTCATTCACCTTCACCCTAATCTCACCTTCACTGAAACGCGAAACCCAAATATCTCCCAGAGGAATTTTCAAAATTTTGCTAATTGCTTCCGCCAAGAAGGGATGGGCGTTCCCGGTAAAAATCAATAGTTCATTCGCCATACTCAACTCCCTATTTTATTTAAGATGCGGGCAGGAACTCCCACGACAGTTTTCCCAGGAGGAACATCGCTGTTCTTTGTCACCACCGCTCCGGCACCGGTAATTGCTTCTCTACCTACCTTCACCGGAGCAATGAGAATTGTCCCCGTTCCGATAAAGGCTTTTTCGGCAATAACCGTTTTATGCTTCTTTTTCCCATCAAAGTTAGCCACCACTGTTCCTGCTCCAATATTTACCTCTCTCCCTACGGAGGTATCTCCCAAGTAAGTAAGATGCTTTGCCTTACTAAATTCTCCTACCTTTGAGCGCACCAATTCTACAAAGTTCCCCAATTCTACATTATCCGCAATCACCGTCTTTTCTCTAATCCGGCAGAAAGGACCAATCCGACAATTTTTCCCAATAGAAACCTCGCGTTCAATAATGGTAAAAGGAAAAATAATCGTATCCTGCCCAATCTTTACTCCCTCTTCTATGTAGGTATTCTCAGGGTCAACAATGGTAACCCCCTTCCCCATAATTTCATTCATTATCCGCATACGCATAATTTTCTCTGCTCTACTCAAATCCTCACGCGTGTTAATGCCTAAAACTTCCTGACTATCGGCAAAGAAAGTAGAGATTCTTTCTCCCCTCTCTGCTCCTAAGGCAATTACATCAGTAAGATAATATTCCTTTTTGTGGGGATTGAGTTTAATTTTCTTAAGATATCCGAATACCAAAGGACTTTGAAAACAATATATCCCACTATTTACCTCCCTTATCTTCTCCCCCTCTTTCAAATCGGTCTCTTCACAGATCTTTATCACCTGTTTATCTTCGGACCGAAAAATCCTCCCATAGCCAGAGGGGTTTTCCATTACTGTTACTAAAATAGTGGCAAAGGCATTGGTTCTTCTATGTTCTTTAAGCAATTTTCTCAAGGTTTCTTCTCTAATTAAAGGAACATCTCCGGAGACAACCAAAAGCGTCCCTCTAAAATTAGGAAGCGATGGTTCTACCGCTAACAGAGCATCACCGGTGCCGGAGAGTTTCTTCTGGACAACTATCTGTGTCCCTTTAAGATAAGGAAATAAAAGTTCTTTTTTATATCCTACAACCACAATAATTTTTTTAATGCCCGCCTTTTTCAAAATTTCTATGGGATAGCAAATAATGGGCCTTCCACAAAGAGGATGAGAGAGCTTTGGCCAGCACGACTTCATCCTCTCTCCCTTACCCGCAGCCAGAACTATACCTCTTACCTCTTCAGACATCCCTTCTCCTCTGGGGAAGGAGGATTCGAACCTCCCCTAACGGCTCCAAAGGCCGGTGTGCTACCACTACACAATTCCCCATTTTATTAATTAAAAAATAAATCCTTCCGCGCTTCTAAAAATAAAGTAAGGAGAGAAGCAAAATCTTTAAGCCGTAGGTGACCGTTTAATTTCCTTCTCGTATGCCTCCAAAACTTTCTTTTGCAGATAATCCCTAAATTCTTGCGTAATCGGATGAGCAATATCCCGATGTTCTGCCTGACGGTCGAAAATGGCCCGATTGGAACTAACCGGTTGTGCCTCTAAGGGTTGTCCACACTGATTACAGAACCGGCTGTGTATGGCATTGTTATGGCCACACTTGGGACAAAGGGATTGCGTCTTGCGTGAAGGCATGGCAACAAAAAGACCCTGTTTACCTTCTATAACCTTAATATTCCTTACCACAAATACATTGTCAAAGGTAACCGTCGCATAGGCTTTCAATCTCCGATTTGTCTTCTCCCTGTTCTTCAAGAGTATTCTTACCTCGGTAATCTCCACAGGTCTACCTCCTTTTTCACTCGTCTCTATTCAGAGGCCGAGTAATCAGTGGAAACTACAAAAACCTCCCCTCCCTTTACCTTTCTCCATCCTCTCCTTATTCCCTCCACCTCCTTTCTATCGGTATAAACTGCAAAAATTGAAGAACCACTCCCGCTGATTAAAACTCCCTTTGTGGGAGTGCTAAGCAACTCCTCCCGCCACGAATAAAGAAGAGGATACTTCTTTAGAACCACCGGCTCTAAACTGTTAAAGAGAAAACCTCCTACCTTATCCAGATTTTTTTTCTCCAGATATTCAATAAGAATTTTAACATCCGGCGCTCTCTTTGTCAAGCCAATTTCACTGAAGGCATTGTAAATTTCCTTTGTGGAAATAGAAAATCCTGGATAAATGAGTAGATGCCAGAGTTGTGTCTTTATATTTAGAGACTCAATTCTCTCCCCCCGGCCATAACCGAGGGCAAATCTTTCTCCTGAAAGAAAGAAATTAACATCCGCTCCTAAATTTTTACCTAAATGAAAAAGTGTCTGTCGCCCAAAACCCAATTCATAAAGCTGGTTTATTCCCTTAAGCACACTGGCCGCATTACTTGAACCCCCTCCCAGTCCTGCTCCCAAAGGAATTTTCTTAAAAATCTTTATACTTACCCCCAGGTTTTTTCCTACCTTCTGAGAGATAAGTTGTGCTGAGCGATAGGCGAGATTATTTTCTCCCTCAGGGATTTTCCTCCCATAAACCACAATCTCTGTCTTTTTAGCTTTCTCCAGAATAATCCGGTCAGAGAGGTCTATGCGTTCAAAGAGCGTGACAATTTCATGGTAACCATCTTTCCTTTTTTTAATTACCTTAAGATAAAGATTGAGTTTGGCGGGAGATTTAATTTCTAACTTCTGCATCGCAAAATCTATTTCTTAAGGAGTACCTTTGCCTTCTCCACAATATCCTCTGCCGTGAGTCTATATTCTTTTAATAACTCCTCGGGATTGCCTGATTGTCCAAAACGGTCACCGATACCTATGCGTATTACCGGGATGGGATACATCTCACTCAGAAATTCGGCAACCGCTGAACCCAACCCCCCAGTAGTCATGTGTTCCTCGCAGACAATAAAATATTTAGTGAGGTGGGCATATTTAAGGAGCGTCTCTTTATCTAAGGGTTTTATCGTATGCATATTGAGAACGGCTGCGTTTATATGTTCTTTCCTGAGCATTGCGGCGGCGTTCAGAGCAGTATTCACCATTATCCCGCAGGCAACAATAGTTAAATCTTCCCCTTCGCAGAGAGAATAAGCTTTACCAATCTCAAATTGTTTTTTATTTTCTATCGTAGGAAACTTTGCCCTCCCTAACCTTATATACACCGGTCCTTCTTTTTCTACTGCTTTTAAAACCGCTTCTCTTGTTTCCGGACCATCGCAGGGAACAATTATTGTCATATTGGGAATACAGCGCATAACCGCAATGTCTTCTATTGCCTGATGGCTTGCCCCATCTTCCCCTACGGTTATTCCGGCATGGGAGGCAACAATTTTTACATTAAAATTATTATAACAGATACTATTGCGCACCTGGTCCCAGGCTCTTCCGGTAGCAAAGAGAGCAAATGTAGAAACGAAAACTATTTTCCCACAGCTAGCAAGCCCAGCTGCGGTAGCCATCATATTCTGTTCAGCAACTCCGAAGTTGAAAAACCTTTCTGGAAACTCACGGGCAAAAAGGGCGGTGCGCGTAGAACTGGAAAGGTCGGCATCTAAAACCACAATATTCTTATTCTTTCTTCCCAATTCTACTAAAGTCTGACCATAGATATCACGCTGATATAAGAGTTCCATTTTTATTATTTTTTATTTTAGTTCCTCAAGTGCTCTCCGGGCTTCTTCAGGATTGGGGGTTCTCCCATGAAAATCAACTGTATTCTCCATAAAAGAAACCCCTTTACCTTTTATAGTTTTTGCAATAATTATCGTGGGTTTTCCTTTGACTGTCTTTGCCTCATCGTAAGCAGAGAGGACTTCTCGGAGATTATGTCCATCAATCTCAATGGTATGCCAGCCAAAAGCCTGCCATTTTTCCTTTAGTGGTTCTAAGTTCATTATATCCTTTACTTTCCCATCAATCTGAAATCCATTGTAATCCAATATTGCACAGAGATTATCACATTTATAATGACTGGCAGCCATCGCTGCTTCCCAGATATTCCCTTCCTGAATCTCCCCATCGCCCAAGAGACAATAGACACGATAGGAAAGACCATCTAACTTACCGGCTAAACTCATTCCCAGGGCAACCGAGAGCCCCTGCCCTAAGGAACCACTGGCTACTTCCACCCCGGGAGTTCTGCGGTCAGGATGACCTTGAAGAATTGAACCCAATCTTCTTAAATTGAAAAGTTCCTTTTTATCAAAATATCCACATTCCGCTAAAACTACATATAAAACCGGGCAGCTATGCCCCTTAGAAAGATGAAACCGGTCTCTCTCCGGCCAAAGCGGATTCTGAGGGTCGTGTCTCAAATGCACAAAAAAAAGACAAACCACTAACTCTGTGGAAGACAAAGAACCTCCGGGATGACCTGAACCGGCATGGGCAAGTGTCTCAATAATCAATCTCCTTATCCTTTTACACTTCTCTTCTAAATCCCGAATTAATTCCGGGGAATATTTCTCTTTCATTTCTACTCTAACCTCTCCAATTTCTCCTTAATTTTTTCTTGTTTAGGGTCTAAATCTAAGGACTTTTTCCAGGACTCTTTCGCTTTCTCTAAGAAACCTTTCTCAAAATATAAATCCCCTAAGTGGTCTAAAATTACAGGATCCGTGGGGAGGATTTCGGCTGCCTTCTCTATATATTTCAAGGCTTCCTCAAGCATCCCCTTCTTATAATATGCCCAACCTAAGCTATCAAGATAGGCTCCGTTTTGTGGCTCTTGCTTAAGCGCCCGCTGAACAAGTTCAATTGCCTCATCAAGATTTATCCCTTCTTCCGCATACATATAACCTAAGTAATTCAATGCCTCCGCATTCAGCGGGTCAAGTTCTATTGCCTTTTTCAAATATTTAATTGCCTCAGTATTCCTCTCCATCCCTTCATAGAGGGCTCCCAGATAAAAATGTGCCCGGGGATGCCGGGGATTAATTTCAATTGCCTTAAGATAAGCCCTCTCTGCTTCTTCGTTTTGCTGAAGGAAATTATAGGTAATTCCCAGAAGAAAATAAATCTCTTCTCTGCGGGATTCTATATTTTTATTAACTGCTTCCTTCAATAACGCAATTGCCTCAGGGTAGCTCTTTTCCTGAATATAAATAAAGGCAAGCTCAAGGTAACCATCAACCTCTTCGGGGTAATTCTCAATAATCCTTTTATATTCCTCTATGGTTTGGTCTATCTCTTTATTTTTCAGTAAAGCCTGGGCAAGTAAATTGTGGATTTTAAAATTATGCGGTTCAATCTCTAATGCCCTGCGGTATCTCTCAATTGCGAGATTGAATTCCCCTTTTAATTCATAAAGAATTCCTAAACTTAAAATTGCCTGAAGATACTGCGGCTCCAACTCCAGTGCCTTCTCCATCTGAAAAATTGCCTGGTCAATTTGATTGATCCGCGCATAGAGTATCCCTAAATTGAAGCGCAAAAGTGAAGAATCTTTCTTTTCTTCTATCAATCTTTCATATACCCTGATTGCCTCCTGGATTTTTTCCTGGCTCACATAGAGGTCAGCCAGAGAAGAGAGGGCAAGGAAGTCATGGGGATTCAATT
>JAMWCM010000107.1 GCA_023818355.1 Candidatus Omnitrophota bacterium | reverse complement strand
TTACTTTTATATTTAAAGTAAAATCCTGTTTTTCTATTTTCTGGTCAATCAGTCTTTCCAAGGCAGGCAACAACTCCCTTTTACCTAAAGGGTCAAAAGGAAGAAGAAGTCTATTTTCTTTTTTTTCTTTAAAGGCAATTCCTAATTCCCTAAGAAGAATTTCTCTCTCAGAGATATTATTATGAAGAAAATCTCTGTATTCGGAAAGAGAAAGTTTTTGCTTCTCAGCCTTCTGACGGAAATGGTCTAATAAAAAATAGGGAAGATTATTTCTTAGAGACTCCTTTAAATTGTCTGGCTCTATGCCGATTTGAGGCAGAAGATAATTCAATATCTCATCAACTATCTTTAATGGACTTTGTTCACTGCGTATTCTTCTTCCGGCTAAATTTCTTAAAAAATAAAAACATTCTTCACCTTGAGAAAAAACCAATGAATTTAAGATAATAAAAATTGTAATTACTGCCCTTAGTCTAACCATTTTCGTCCTTTCCCTCCTTAAAATCTCTCTTTCAGCCAGAGAAAATACTCTTTTGGAAAAAATAAACTCTCCTCTTTAAGACGGGGATTAAATTTAGCTGGCTTGGCTTCTCCCGGAAGAAACCCAAGAACAACAAAGAGCTGAACATCGCCTATCCTTAGTCCATCTGTCTCGTCCAGAAAAATCCTTTCATAATAAGAAAAAATCCTGACTCTTTCCTTTCTCACTAATAATCTCCAGTTGTTCTATCTCTTTATTAAATTCATCTAAAACATAGTCTAACCAGTCTCTCACTCCGTTGCTGGAGGTATAAAGAATCCTAAAGGCATTCTCTAATTCCCCTCTTCTTATCCAACGAAGTGGTCCTTGGAGAAAACCCCAGGTTAATCCTAAGAAAACTAATAAGACTAAACTGTAATATTTATTTTTCATACTTCTCTTACCCAATTCTCTGAATTTTCCTCTTAACCTGAAGGAACAAACATTAATCACTTTCACCAGACCATCTGCACCAACCAGGAGAAAAGTTTCTCTTCGGCTAAATATAATTGGTGCTGAGTCAATAAGGGATAGTGGTGTTCATATATACTGCGGAATTCCTTAAAGTCAATATCTATGGTCAAATGATACTTTTTTAATTTATCATCATACCTGCGGTCAATCCTTAATCCCGCATATTCTTCCAGTCCTTGCGGACCACTGCGGTAAGAGGGGTCTATGCTGAATCTAATGGCTGCCTCTCCATCAGAATTTCCTATACGCCTTAAAACTAACCTTACCGGCTTCTCCACCCCTCTACTATTCTTCCATCCAAACCAGACCTCTTGACCATTGGGAATCATCCCCTCGCGCACAAATCTTAATTTTCCCAAAGAGAAATCATTTAACATCTGGGCTAGTTCTTTCAATCTACCTTGTAAATCTAAAACTTTCTTCAATTGCCCAGAATTATCCTTATATTCTACCAATAACTCCATAATCTGGGCATTTGCCTTTTCTATCGCATCTATTACGCCTGTCTCTAAAATCTCCAATGCTGCTGCCTTAAATTCCCTTATCTGCCAAGGGTCAATTTTCTCCTCTTCCCTTAAAGTCTTATATTTATGTTCACTTCCCTTAAGCCTCATTGCCTGAGTACCAAATACCTTTGATGCCTCCTTGGCTAAGGCATCAATTTCTGTATACTTTAAAAATACTTGTTCCCAGCCAGGAAATGCCTCAATTAAACTTACAGTAGCTTTAGGATCGGCTTGGGAGGCTAATACCTTTATGGCTGAAAGTTTATCACCAAAATAACTTAAATATCTTCCTAAGATAGCCAATCCATCTGGTTGAGTTAAAATCTCTAATAAAGCTGTCTGCTCAGATAGAGTCAACTGCCTCATTGGCTCAGTAATTCCTAAGGGAACAAGGGCCTGTAAGGCTTTCTCTATCTGTTCCTTATCAAATGGCTCATATAAGGTAGTATCTACTCTTCTGGCTAAGCGGTCAAAGATATTTTTAAGTTTTTCGGGAACTGGCTGAAATAGAGACTTGGTTTCTTCACGAGTTAAACTCAAAGTACCGGGCCCAGGATGTTTGATTAACTGAAATGTATTTATCAGAATAAGCCTTCCATCTTCCTCCCTCCATAAACCTCCATAGTTATCATTTAATTTATTTACCCAGAAGCCTTCATAATTTGCGTCAAAAGAATACGCAACTCTACCAAAACCTTTCCGAACTTTACCCCAATCATCTCTTTTTAGCTTCACCGGATAATGGAATAACTTTGCTGCACCTGTTCCTGCCTTTAATCTAAAATCGCTTTCTTTCCATAAACCAGAAGCAAATTTTTCCGGATAAACAAACTTAAAAACCGCAACCGGAGAATTGCTAAATCTTCTGTTGTCTATTAATCCTCCTAACCTTTCTTTAAACCATTTATGCCAGCTACTTACATTTTTGGCGAATTCCGGGTCGTTCACATCCCAGCCTTCTCCATGTTCTGAGTCTTCTACATTGTGCTTTACTGCCTGAATAATTAAATCTTCTGTCCATTCCTCAGGTTGAAAATCCCACTCATGCCAGATATGTCCTTCCTCAGGATAGAATTTTTTCGGATAAAGGAATTCAAGCATTTTTCGCCCACTATTATTAAATTTCCTCTGCAGCATGCCGTTTACATTATGCTCCACCGCCCATTTACTCCAATTACTTATTCTAAAAGGAGCCTCATCCAAAGGAAATTCCATATGGTCTTCCAAGATATGCTCAATTGCCTCCCTGGCAATACGGTCTCCTTCCTCACTATCCCATTTATTTATCATAAGAATATCCCACTCATGAAAATAATGGGGTTTTTCGGGTTGGGAAGCAAGATATAATTCTGGCTTTAAAGCCCGGCGAATCAAATCGTTTGTGCCATGTGTCTGCGCACCGCTTAATTTTACCTCATCGGTATCTAACCACTTCTGCCAACTCTCAGGAACCCTTTTTAAGAAATCTGGGTCGTATTTCCCGTCTGGAGTATATAATTTCAGAAATCTAATTATAGAATCTCTGGCCATAATTGCCGCATTAAGCAAACCTTGCTCTCCTATAAAAATACCCGAATAACTTCTAAATGTTTTGCTTCCCATTTTCACTATTTGATAAATCTCTAATATCTTAGGTGTAGCCTTATCCCAGTATAAATCCTCATACTTCCTATCTATCCGCAACAGCTCATCCAAAATCCCACCCAGAAGCAATTTCTCATCCTTGATCTCAGTTATTTCCTCATCATCTAAAATTCTCTGTAACTCTCTTGCCTCGCTACTTAATGGATTCTTTATCCGGCGTAGAGAGTGATTTTCTAAATGGAAGATTATCCTGGAAGGGATAGTGAGATTGGCACTTAAACTCAGAATGAAAATTAACAAAAAGTTAAATTTCATCTTCTTCCCCAATCTTTGCAAAAGCCATTATAAAATGGAGAAATTAAAATCACCTTATTGGGGTTATAAGGTCTCCAATTTTGCCTGCAGCAGGGTCTCGCTGGCTGTTTTTATAATATTTAAATGCGCATCATTTAATTTAACTAAATTTGGTCTTTGAAAGAAAAATAATACCTGACTTAAAATTATGCCCACTAATAAAATTATTCCTAAAGCCGAAGTATACTTTAATTCTAAGGCCTTATCCTTCAATTCCTCTGCCATCACAAAAACCTTAGGTCTTGTTCCGATATCTACTATCTTTTTTTCTATTTTCTCTAATATTTCTTTAGCCAAAGAATTCTGGGGATTAAGCCTTAAGGCATCAAAAAGATATCCTATTGCCTTTAAAACATCTTTGGCTTTAAGGCTCTCTATCACCTCACTTAGAACCATTTCTTCTACAAAAGGCAGCCCTTGCGGAAAAAATTTTTCCCACTCCTCAGCCAAATCTTCTAATTCTTCTGCTAAAATCCCTTTCTTTAGATTATCTAATCTCTCCCAATATAAATCCAAGCAATTATGGTCAAAGAGATATAAATCTAAGAATAAATCCACATAGCTTTCTAAGGCAGTAAGACTCAAATTGAGTGCGTGTCTCTCTCGCAAATGCCTCTGAACCTCAGGGATTTCTCTTTTTCCATTAAAATGGCGCAAGACGAGGTAGGCCTTGGCATCAAACCGCACTGTATTGCCTGAAAGAGGATTTGTCAGGACATAAGAGATTTTTGCCTTATCATTTTGGGTTGTAATAATTAAACCTTTCCGAATTTTAAATTTATAGTTTTTCATAAGAATAATCTAAAAATTTATTCCCCATAATCAAATATAACCTGAAAAATATCTTTTGTCAAGGGGTGTGCGAGCTGACCACATAGGTAACAGTTCTCCAGGATTTCTTATCTAAGATATATCGCTTAAGATTTCCCCAATAGATTACTATAGTATCTAAATGGAATAAAAACCATAATCTCTTCTCTTTCTTTAACTTCTGTATCCTCTTTTTAGGCCTTTCCCTTG
Organism: Candidatus Omnitrophota bacterium; assembly: GCA_023818355.1. Lineage (GTDB taxonomy): Bacteria > Omnitrophota > Gorgyraeia > DTHP01 > DTHP01 > DTHP01. The sequence goes on along the minus strand of JAMWCM010000107.1, from coordinate 71 downwards.
CCTTTTTCTGTTTTCTGGCAATCTTTTTATACTAAGATTATACCATGAGTGTTACCTATGTATCTCAGCCT
>JAMWCM010000106.1 GCA_023818355.1 Candidatus Omnitrophota bacterium | reverse complement strand
CGTGTTTTAAATGTATTTATGAGCAGGCAGAGTTGTGACAGAATAATTTATGCTCTATTTTCTCATTTAAACAATTGCTGGAGGGAACACCCTTTAAGAGAATTTACACAATTTTCTTGAAATTACCCAATATATTCCATCGGAGTCAAATAATCAAGACTTTTATGTGGCCGATTAAAATTATATTCTATTAACCATTCGGTTAAATTTCTATTAAACCTCTCACAATCTAAATCTAAATTGCCATCATATAACCATTCGTATTCTAAGGTTTCATTAAATCTCTCCGCAGGGATGAAAAACAAAGACCCCGCAGAAATGTCGGGGTCTTTTAAATCCTGCTCAAGGAAGTTAATTATCTCTTTTTCTTTTTCTTTCCACCTCTGGCCATCTTAGCCCGGGAAATATCGCCCTGTTTGTCTACAAAATAGAGATATCCCGGCTCTTTCTTCACGCCCACCTTTGCCACCTTCTCGGCCATCTTTACTCACCTCCTTTCTATGTGCCTATTTTTACATTCCCTAAGATATTCTCCAGGGCAGCTATTGCCGAGAGCGCCGCTAAATAACTTGTCTTGGGATTTTCCGGCATCGGGAAATTTTCTACACGGGCAGTGAATTTACCAAAATTCCCTTCCAATTCTATCTCGTGAATATTGCGGGTAGAAAATGGTGAAGCCACGATTCTTACCAGTGTATGCTGAGCACCAATACCAGCGAGCGTAAGGGTTGCGGAAACATTTATATTCTGTGGAAACCATTTTAGGGCTTCCTCCGCAGACCCTTCAAAAAGAAGAACCTCACCATCTATTTTACTTAAATCTATCCCCTTTTCCTTAATATAAGGAGAATCGGCAAAACTGCGCGGGGCTTTCCGGGTAGTTAGGGTAACACTATTTATCTTCGCCATACTTGCTGCACGGAGCACATCAATCCCTCCTATTGCTCCAGAAGGTATATAAATTTTGCGCTTGTTTTTCTGCGCCAGTTCAAAAACTTCCGGAATATTGAGTAAACCTCCCACACTCATTACTAAAATATCCCGATTCTGTTTAATCACCTGAGGAGCAATGTTTTTTACTGCTTCTACAGAAGCACATTCTATAACTAAATGACTGTGCCAGATAAGTTTATTGATGGTTAAAGCGATGCGAGGTCTTCTCTTTAACTCCCGGGCGAGATTTTCTGCCTTAATCAAATCAATATCATAGAGAGAGGAAAGGTGCGCCCGGGGATAAAATTTTTCCTCAATGGCATGGGCTAAAACTTTACCAATTGCTCCACATCCCACAATCCCAATCTTCACCGTAATCCCTCCTTCAGTATCCCGCTATTGCCTGCCATTTTGCTCCCTGGGAAACCTCCAGCATTCTCTCTAAGGCGAGCTTTGCCTTCACTCTTATTTCTTCAGGAACCTTCACTTCATGAACCATAAACTCTAAGGAATGGGCGATCCAGCCTAAGGTAATCAGTTTCATATTTGCACATACAAGGTGTTCGGAAGGAAGGTAAAATTTTTTCTCGGGATTTTCTTTTTTTAAACGATAAACCAGTCCCCTTTCTGTGCCAATAATAAACTCTTTTGCCGGAGAATTCTTCACATATTTAAACATCCCACCGGTGCTTAATACTTTATCCGCCAAAGCAACAACCTCAGGACGGCACTCCGGGTGGGCAATGAATTCTGCCTGCGGATAAATTTTTTTCATTTCCATAACCTCTTCCTCGGTGAGACGGATATGGGTAGGACAAAACCCATTCCAGAGAATAATCTCTTTCTCAGGAACATTATTCTGAATATATGCCCCTAAATTCTTATCGGGGACAAAAATTATCCGCTTATGGGGAAGGCTACGCACCACCTCTATAGCATTACTGGAAGTGCAACAAATATCCGACTCTGCTTTCACACGGGCAGAAGAGTTAACATAGCAAACTACCGCTGCATCCGGGAAATTTTGTCTCATTGCCCTCAATTTTTCTGCAGTAACCATATCCGCCATTGGACAACCGGCTTCTTTTACAGGAAGAAGGACTTTTTTATCCGGATTGAGAATGGCGGCACTTTCCGCCATAAAATGGACTCCACAAAAAACAATCACTTCCGCAGCAATATTAATCACTGCCCGGGATAATTCCAGACTATCTCCGGTATAATCTGCAATATCCTGAACCTCTTCGCGCTGATAGTTATGGACAATGATTACTGCTCTACGCTCTTTTTTAAGTTCCGCGATTTTCTGCTTCAGATTTTCAATATATCTCCTTTCATCATCTATGGTATAGACCATGATTGTCCTCCGTTAATTTCACCGGTCTGTTTTTTTTATCCACAAATAACTTCTTTACCCTAACCTTATTAATCTCCTGTTCATCAACTAAAGCGTAACCCAGGATAATGAGTCTATCCCCCTTCTCTGCCCAGCGGGCGGCAGGACCATTCATACAGATAATTCCCGAACCCCTCTTTCCGGCAATTACATAGGTCTCTATGCGCAATCCATTATGGAGATTAAGAATCTGCACCCTCTCCCCAGGTAAAATATCTACTTTCTCAAGTAAGGCTTTATCAATGGTTATACTCCCTTCATATTCTAAGTTTGCATCGGTTACGATTGCTCCGTGAATTTTTGATTTAAGCATTATGCGCAACATTTCTTTGCTTCACTTTAGAATTTTTTTTATATTTATTATTATATTATCAATCAATCTTGTTTTGCCCATCCAGACTGCCAGAGCAACGAGCACTTTCCCTTTTATTTTTCTTACTGGTTTTAAAGTTTTGCACTCCACAATTTCTATATAGTCTATACGAGAAACCCCTCCCTTGGCAACAATTTTTTTCATCTCGGAGATTATTTTTTCAGCATCCCTTTCTCCCCGATAAACCATCTCCTCCGCTTTCTTTAAAGCTTGATATAAACAGACCGCGCGTTTCCTTTCTTCAGTATCTAAATAAACATTCCGGGAAGACATTGCCAGTCCATCTTTTTCGCGCACAATTGGCATTACTTTTATTTTAATATCCATATTAAGGTCCTCTACCATTTTCTCAATTATCCTTGCCTGCTGAGCATCCTTCTGTCCAAAATAGGCAATATCCGGTCTTACAATATTAAAGAGTTTGGTTACCACGGTGGTTACTCCTTTAAAGTGGCCTGGACGGAAGCGGCCACAGAGCCCTTCTGTAAGTTTTTCTACTTCTACATAAGTAACATAATCTTGTGGATACATATCTTTATCTTCGGGAGCAAAAATTATATCCACACCTGCCCCCTTTGCCAAATGCATATCTCTTTTTAAATCCCGTGGATATTCTCTAAAATCTTCCTGAGGACCAAACTGCAGAGGATTTACATAGATACTCATCACCACCACATCGGTATCTTTTCTCGCCTGACGGGCTAAAGAGAGATGTCCTTCGTGAAGATAACCCATAGTGGGGACAAAACCAATGGTCTTTTTATCTTCTTTAAACTTCCTCACCAGAATCTGCATCGTTTTAATTTTTCTTATTAGTCTCATAATTTTTTAAAATGGTCTTGATACTTTTTTTTATTACCGGATGCTTCAAATAAGGAGAAATTTCACAGAGGGGTTTAAGCACAAAAAGGCGTTCACTTACCTGAGGATGGGGAAGGGTCAGTTTTTTTGTCTTAAGAACTAACCGGCCATAAAAGAGGATATCTAAATCAATTGTCCGCGGACCCCATCGCGGAGACCCCTTCCTCCCCAGGAGCAATTCAATCTCCTTCAATCTTCTCAAGAGTTCAAAAGGAGAATATTTGGTCTCAATCTTTAAGACCCCATTGAGAAATTTTCTCTGTGGAGGCCCAAGGGGTTCGGTTTCATAAATCCTTGATTTTTTAAGTAGTTTGATTTTCTTATCCGCTTTCAAAAACACAATCGCCTTCTCTATGTTTTTTTTACGGTTACCTAAATTTGAACCAATCCCAATATAAGAAATGACCTCCATAATCCTGAAATTACAATACTTTTTTCATCCTCACCATTGCTTCCTTAATTCTTTCTATGGAATTGGTAAGACTGAATCTCACAAAGCCTTCACCATATTCTCCAAAGCCTATACCGGGGGTTACCACTATATGGGCATTCTCTAAGAGAAGTTTAGCAAATTTTATGGAGGATTTATAGGGTTTGGGCAGTCTTGCCCAGACATAAAAGGTGGCTAAAGGTTTATTTATTTCCCAGCCAATTTCTTTTAAACCTTCTATCAAAGCATCCCGTCTCTCTTTATAAATCTCTTTCATCCTCTCCACACAGGATTGGTCTCCTTCCAGTGCAGAGATTCCGGCAATCTGAATTGCCTGAAATATTCCGGAATCAATGTTGGTTTTCACTCTTCCCAGAGCTTCCACCGCCTTTCTATTTCCACAGACCCAGCCAATGCGCCACCCAGTCATATTATAAGTCTTGGAGAGGGAGTGAAACTCAATCCCCACCTCTTTTGCCCCTTTAAATTGCAAAAAACTGGGAGAAGAATAACCATCAAAACTTATTTCTGAATAGGCAGCATCATGGCAGATAAGGATTTTATTCTTTTGAGCAAACCCTATCACCTTTTTAAAAT
>JAMWCM010000105.1 GCA_023818355.1 Candidatus Omnitrophota bacterium | reverse complement strand
CGAAACCGGGGGGTCTTTTTTTGCTTGACAATCAATGCTTTTCTTGCCATATTAATTATTCCGTCTCCCGGAAAGGCATACCTAAAAGTTTCAATAAGAGAAAACTCTCCTTTTTATCCTTCGCCTTTACTACCAGTGTAATATCCATCCCCAGGATGTGTTGAACTTTATCGTATTCTATTTCTGGAAAAACCGTGTATTCGCTAATCCCAAAATTGTAATTACCATTTTCATCAAATCCATTTTGAGACAATCCCCGGAAATCGCGGATGCGGGGTAAAGCTACATTAATGAAACGGTCCAAAAACTCATACATCATTCTCTTCCTTAAAGTCACTTTACATCCCACCGGATCTCCCTTTTTAATCTTAAAATTGGAAATGGATTTCCGTGCCCGGGTCATAACCGGTCTCTGCCCGGAAATTAAAGCCAGAGAATTCATGGCTTCCTCAATTACCTTTATATCATGTGCCCCTTCCCCCACCCCCATATTAAGCACTATTTTTTCTAAGCGGGGAACCTGATAGATATTTTTATAGCCGAGTTCCCTCAGCAAAGTGGGAACGATTTCTTTTTTATATTTTTCTAAGAGCCGAGGAACCATTGGACTATTTGGCTATGGGTTAACGCTTAAATCACTTCTTTGCATTTTTTACAGTACCTTGCCTTAGAACCATCTTTAAGTAGGGTAATCCCTACACGGGTCGGCCGATTGCAGTGGGAACAGAAAAGCATCAACTTACAGAGCATTAAAGGAGCTTCCTTTTCAATAATTCCTCCCGGCATATCCTGCGACCTTCTCCGTTGATGGCGCTTGATAAGATTTATCCCTTCCACAATCGCTTTGTTTTCCTTCCTCAAAACAGAAAGAACCTTACCTTTTTTCCCTCTGTCTTTACCAGAAATAACAAAAACAATATCGTTTTTCTTTATGCGTTCCATCAAACTACCTCGGGTGCCAAAGAAATTATTTTCAAGAAATTCTTCTCGCGCAATTCCCTTGCCACCGGGCCAAAAACCCGGGTTCCCTTGGGATTGAGGTCTTTATCAATAATCACACAGGCATTGGAATCAAATTTTACATAAGAACCATCAGGACGTCTAATGGGATGAGCAGTCCTCACAATCACTGCCCTCACCACCTCACCCTTTTTTACCACTCCTTCTGGGGTAGACTCTTTGACATTACCGGTGATAATGTCTCCGATGTAGGCAAATTTAACATTTCCCTTGCCCAGTACCCCAATACAGGAAATCTTCTTTGCCCCAGTATTATCTGCCACTTCTAAGATAGTTCGTAAACCAATCATTGCTTGATTATCTCTAAGATTACCCAGCGTTTCTCCTTAGAGAGAGGACGCGTCTCCATGATTTTTACCAGGTCCCCCTCCCGGGCTAAATTTTTCTCATCATGGACTTTAAATCTTGAATATTTCCTGATTATTTTTTTATAACGGGGATGGATTACTGTCCTTTCTACCTCTACCACTACGGTTTTCTGCATTTTAGCCTTAATTACTTTTCCGGTCAGAATTTTTCTTTTCCTCTGGGACATTTTTTTTCTCCCATTCCTTAAAGATAGTAAGTATGCGGGCAATGTCTTTACGCAGTTGCCAGATACGGTGTGGTTTTTCCAACTTTGCAGTATAAATTGTTTTCCGCAAGTTAAACAATTCCTCTTTTAAAGAGGAAAGTTTCTGCTTCAATTCCTCAGGTGTAAGTTCGCGTAATTCTTTTGCTTTCATCCTTAGTGCTTTCTGGATACAAACCGTGTCTTGATGGGTAACTTGTGTGAAGCAAAGGCAAAGGCTTCCCGTGCCAAATCCTCAGGGATTCCCTCCATTTCAAAAAGGATTCTTCCCCTTTTCACCACCACTACCCAGTGGTCAACCATTCCCTTTCCTTTCCCCATCCGCGTTTCGGCGGGTTTTTTGGTTACGGGTTTATCAGGGAAAATCCTTATCCAGAGCTTTCCCCCTTTCCTTATATGTCGGGTAAGGGCAATCCTGGCAGCTTCAATCTGATGATTGGTTATCCAGGCATTCTCCAAAGCCTGAAGGCCGAACTCTCCAAAATTAAGTTCACAGGCAGAGCTGGCTTTACCTTTACGCCTTCCCCGTTGTGCTTTGCGATATTTTACCCTCTTGGGCATTAAAGCCATTTCACCCTCACCACTTTACTTTTCCCCCGATGATTTCTCCTCTGGTTTATTAAAGACTTCTCCTTTATATATCCAAACCTTAACTCCAATATATCCATAAGTGGTAAGCGCCCCACAGGTTCCATAATCAATATCTGCACGCATGGTCTGTAAAGGAATTTTTCCCATTTTGAATGTTTCGCTCCGGGCGATCTCTGCCCCCGCAAGTCTTCCTCCACAGACTATTTTTATTCCCTTTGCTCCCGCTTCCATTGCCAACTGTATGGCGCGTTTAATTGCCCGACGATAGGCAATGCGTTTCTCCAGTTGGAAGGCAATGTTTTCCGCAACCAACTGCGCATCTAAAGCGGGATCTTTTATTTCTCTTAATTCAATGTCCACCTGTTTATTTACCATATTCTGCAGGTCTTCCCTTAGCCGGTCAATATCTGCCCCCCTTCTTCCAATAATAATTCCGGGACGGGAGGTATGGATAATCACTTTAATCCGCTCTTTCAAGCGTTCAATTTCTATCTTAGAGACCTGGGCTGTAGGAAAACTGCGTTTAATATGTCTACGAATACGGGCATCTTCTACCACATAGGTGGTAAATTCTTTTCCCCTGGCAAACCAGCGCGACTGCCAGGTGCGCGAAGTTCCCAAACGAAAACTATAGGGATGAACCTTCTGTCCCATTTATTTAAACCTTTCCCTCCTTCCCCTCATCCAGTTCTATGGTAAGGTGTGTGGTGCGATGCCTAATCATTACTGCCCTTCCAAAAGGAGCGGCACGGTAGCGTTTCCACATCGGGCCACCATCAGCAGTAATCTTAGAGATATAGAGGCGTCTTCCCTTCAAACCTTTAAACTCAGCATTGGCAACTGCTGATTTAAGCAGTTTCAATACATAGACTGCCGGACGTTTGTTGAGATTCTGGAGAATTGCCTCCGCAGTTTCCGTATCCTTCCCACGGATAAGGTCAATTACCTGACGCACTTTCCGGGGTGATAACCTTAAATAGCGTAAAATCGCCCGTGAAACCATTTCTCTTTTTATTTACCGGGTTTTGCTCCTGCCTCGGCAGCCTTAGTCCCTGTGCCTCCATGTTTGCGGAAGGTCCGGGTAGGAGCAAATTCTCCCAGAAGATGCCCTACCATCTGCTCCGTAACATAAACCGGAATAAACTTCTGCCCATTGTAAACCAGAAAAGTGTATCCTACAAATTCCGGAATAATCGTTGAGCGCCTTGACCAGGTCCTGATAGGCTTCTGCTCCTGTTTTATATTTTTTTTCACCCGTTCCAGTAATTTCTGGTCAACATAAGGACCCTTTTTTATACTGCGTGCCATAGTTGCCTCATTTTATGTGGAGAATAACTAAATTATTTTCTTCTCTTGATAATATACCTATCTGAATATTTCTTTTTCTTGCGTGTCTTAAATCCCTTAGTGGGTTTTCCCCAGGGACTAACCGGATGGGGATTACCCTGACCGGTTTTACCCTCGCCTCCTCCATGGGGATGGTCAACTGGATTCATAGCCAAACCACGCACCTTAGGTCTTCTTCCTAACCAGCGTGTACGCCCCGCCTTCCCCAGGGAAATATTCTTATGGTCAATATTGCCCAACTGCCCTACGGTAGCAAAACAATCAAGATTTATTAACCTAATTTCTCCGGAAGGCAATTTTATATGGGCAAATTCTCCCTCCTTAGCCATTATCTGGGCTGAACCCCCGGCGGCTCTCACTAACTTCCCTCCCTTGCCTTTAACCAGTTCAATATTATGGACCATCGTCCCCGGAGGAATATTACGCAAGGGTAAAGCATTCCCCGGTTTTATCTCTGCATCTGGTCCAGAAAGTATCCTGTCTCCCACCTTAATCCCTAAGGGAGCAAGGATATATCTTTTTTCTCCATCCTCATATTTCAAAAGGGCAATCCTTGCCGAACGATTGGGGTCATATTCAATCGCCTCCACCACTGCCGGAATGTTCAGTTTATTGCGTTTAAAATCTATTTTCCGATAATATCTTTTATGGCCACCTCCAATATGTCGGGAGGTAATGTGGCCAAAATTGTTTCTGCCTCCACTCTTATAAAGAGATTCAATAAGTGCTGGCTCGGGTTCACTCTTAGTAATCTCTTCAAAAGTAGAGACAGTCTGCCATCTTAAAGTAGGAGTTGTCGGTTTATATTTTTTAATCCCCATCTCTACCCCCGATTATCCAATTTCAATCTTTTCTCCCTCTTTCAGAGTAACCACTGCCTTTTTCCAATCCGGTTTTCTCCCCCAAAAGCGGCCTATCCTCCTTATCTTCCCTGGAACAATTATTGTATTTACCTTTTTAACTTTCACTTTGTAAATCTTCTCTATCGCCTCTCTTATCTGGACTTTATTAGCATAAGGGGAAACGACAAAGGTATACTTATTTGCTCTGTTATCGCGCGTAGATTTCTCCGTCTGCAGCATATAGAGCAAAACATCATAAATATCAAGTTTCATTCTTTAACCTCTCCATTAATCTGGA
>JAMWCM010000009.1 GCA_023818355.1 Candidatus Omnitrophota bacterium | reverse complement strand
TTCCCTATTGGATTTGATATAGATTCCTGTTATGTTTCTGCATACTTTACTCTTCTACTTACTCTGGCTGCTGCTATATAATAAAAGGGGTCAGGCACTTTTTGCCAAAAGGGGTCTGACCCCTTTCTCTCATTTTAACTTCTATAACATATTATACCGTAATTTTAATATCCTATAACTATTTCACCTGCTTTATGAAGTGCATATTTTGTGCAAAATGGGCCGATTAACTCATAGATAACAGTTGTTCCCACGATAGTTGTAAACAGGATATTGCCTATATTAGGAAAATCGCTTTTAGCAATTAACGCACAGCCTAAAGCAACACCCGCTTGAGGCACTAATCCAAAACCAAGATACTTTTTGACTACGGGAGATGATTTAGATATCTCTGCTCCCCAATTAGCACCTATAACCTTACCTAAAACTCTAAAGATAATATAAACCAGTCCCCAAAGGCCAAGTTTTTTCAGTAAGGGAATCTCAAGGTTAGCTCCGGCAAGGACAAAAAATAAGAGAAATAGTGGAGAGTCTATAGTGCGTATGGCATCAAAAAATTTAAATGATGCCAAATGAATATTAACTAAAGCCGCCCCTAAAAACATGCAAGAGAGAAGTACGGATAAATGTAATGATAAAGAAACTCCGATACTAAATAAAACAAATCCTAAGGTATAAATAAGCAATTCTGTCAAGCTCCGGATATATTTAGAAAGGTGGGATAATATAAATGCCAAAATCGAACCCAAGATAAATGCACCACTGATACTAAAGAGCGAATTCCAAAAAACTTTTAGTAAAAAGAGGGGACTGGTCAGATGATTATAAATTGCCTTGGAAATAGCCAATGATATAGCAAAAATTATCAAACACCAAGCATCATCTATTGCCACTACACCTAAAAGGGTATTGGTAAAAAAACCCTTGGCACGGTATTCTCTGATAACCATAACTGTAGCGGCCGGTGCAGTAGCTGAGGCAATCGCTCCAAAAAGAAATGAGATATAAAAAGGTTGCCTTAGGATAATCAAAAATGCCAAGGTTACAAATACCCAGGCTCCCGAGGTTTCTAAGACTGAAATCCAAAGAATAGATTTTCCCAAGCGTCTAAAATTATCTATAGAGAAATTCTGACCTATGCCAAAGGCAATCATCCCTAAAACGATATTAGAGATTAGGCCAGAAGCATTCAATAATTCTTTAGGTGCCAGATTAAATACATAAGGACCAATAAGTATTCCTAAGACGAGGTATGCGGTTACTGCAGGAAATCCTAATTTATTAAAGAATCGGGCAAAGAAAATACCTGACAAAAGAACTATACCCAATCCTAATATCGTATTCACTCCAACCCTTTTTCTTTTAAAAGAACATTTATTATATCTAATAACCTTACTATACCTAATAGATGACCGTCATCCGTTACCGGGGCAATCTCTACTTTATGAAGTACCATTATGGAATATGCCTTTTCTAAATCCGTATCCTGGGAAATTGTAATAAAATTTGTATCCATTATATCTTCAGCAATACAAAGCTTAAGCATTTCTGGGCTAACATGGTTTATAGAAAAATCTTTTTCCACTAAATCATCTAAGAAAGGAAGGCTCTTTACCAAGGTCTGCATTGGACCAGAATAGGGCGCGAATATCTTGGCGATATCATCCAAACCTATAATACCCACTAAGCGCATATCTTTATTTACTATCGGCAATATATCAAGTCCGGTCTCTTTCATTGCCTTTATAATCAAAATTAAAGTAGTTGAATTCTCAATGTTAAAAGGCATCTTTATAAGAATATCTTTTACTTTCATTTTGCTTCTCAGAAACTTATAGAAAGATGCTTTAACACCTCTTTTATTTCAGCTGGATTGCTTTCGAATTGACCTCTATAACTTTAATTAAATTATTACGAGATAAACAGAGAGATATCTTAGAAAAATCAAAATTGCCACTAAAAGGTGCTAAATAGTCATCTAAAGCTTTTAGGCCATGAAAGTGTATACCAATCATTTGGTCTGCGAATCTATCAAGATAATTGGGGTTTGACTTTTTTCTTTTATGAGACATATAATTTTATCAAAAATTCAATTCTTCCCCAAGAGAAATTTGGTATAATAATAAGAGATAAAAATGGAGATAAAGTTAAAGACAGAAAAAGTCTATTCCATCCGGGAATTGAATGCGGAAGTAAAAGGCATATTAAAGAGAGAATTTCCGGAACTAATCTGGGTCTGCGGAGAAATTCAGGATTACAACAAAAATAAACATAAACCAGATGTCTATTTTAGACTCTGCGAGAAACATCCCGAGGTTGATGAAGTAATCGCCTCAGTTAGTGCGGTAATCTTTAAAGATAGAAAATTATTCTTAAACCAGATTTTAAAACACGCACTCCTTGAATTAAAGGATGACTTAGAAGTAAAATTTCTCTGTAGGGTTGATTTCTCAAAATATGGAAAATTGCTTCTGATTGTAGAAGATATTGACCCGGTTTATACCTTAGGGAAAATTGCCCAAAGCAGACAGAAGATAATTGAAGAATTAAAGGCAAAAGGGCTTTTGGAAAAGAACAAAAGATTAAACTTACCTCTGGTTCCATTAAATATAGGATTAATTACCTCTTATAATAGTGCTGCCTATAATGATTTCCTGGATGAACTAAAGAGAAGTGGCTATGGATTCAAAATCTATTATTTTGATTCCGCTATGCAGGGAAAGAATGTTGAACCGAATATCTGTTCTGCTTTGGAAATCTTTGACCAGATTCCATTTTTGGATTTGGTGGTGATAACCAGAGGAGGAGGTTCCACCGCAGACCTCAGTTGGTTTGATAATAAAAAGATAGCGGAAAGAATAGCCAATGCAAAATTTCCTGTATTAACCGGAATTGGGCATGAGATAGATGTAACTATTGCCGACCGCGTAGCACATACATATTTCAAAACTCCCACTGCAATTGCACAATTTTTGGTAGGAAGGGTAAAGGATTTTTTAGATAATTTGGATGAAAAAATTGAATCCCTAATTGCCCAGACAGAGGAAATATTGAGCCGAGAAAGTCAGACCTTGGGAATCAAAGCAAAAGATATTAACTTAGAGACACAGAAATTTTTAAGGGACCATCGAGAAAAACTCATCTCTCTAATTAAAGAAATTAAGATATGCCCGGCTAATTTAGTTTATACTCTTAAAATAAATTTAAAAGAAAAAACAAAAGAACTCTCTATGGAAACATTCCATTATCTTAAAAATAAAAAAATTGAAGTCAGTCATTATGAAGAGAAAATAAAAATTTTAGACCCGATGAATACAGTAAAAAGAGGATTCAGTATCACCAAAGCAAAGGATGGAAAGACAATAAAAAGTATAGAGGATACTAAAAAAGACGAGGATTTAGTAACTATAGTTTTTGATGGAAAGATTGAAAGCAAGGTGAAGAGAATAAAAAAGGAGTAGAGATGGCTAAAGAAGGATTAAAGTACAGTAAAGCAGTTGAGGAGTTGGAAAGAATCCTGCAGAGGATTCAAGATGGTCAGATAGATGTTGATGACCTGGCTAAAGAAGTAAAGAGGGCAACAGAGTTAATCAAGCTCTGCAAGGAAAAAATTGAGAAGACAGAGTGGGAAGTAAAAGAAGTGGTTAAGAGTTTTGAAGAGAATAAATAGTTTAGTATCTGTGGGATAAAAGATGAAAATTTCCGATATGGACATTCTTTAAGCCAGAATTTAAAGCCACCTCTTTGCATCTGTAGGCATGCGGATAGGAGGTGGTGGGAAGGTCATGCATATAAAAAGAAGGGTAAAAAGCTAAAAGGGAGTAAGGGATATTTTTATTCAAAGAATAAATAAACTTAGAGATTTTTTCTATCTCATACTCATCTACATAGCCAGGAACTAAAAGGGTTGAGGCAATCAAAAGAGGAGGGATAGGTCTTTTTTTTATATAAGAGGAAACTTTCGCAAAATTATCAAATGTTCTTTTGTTTGAGACTCCACATAAAGCAATGTTCAATTCTTCAGTCCATGCCTTTAAATCAAATTTTATACAACCACCAGATGCTAAAGCAATTTCAACAATCTCAGCTAATAAATTTTCATTCATTGAGCCATTTGTCTCCCAGCAGATTCTTAAGATTCTATTTTTTTTATTCTTTAAAGCAATCTTTGAGGTTAAAATGGAATGCGGAAGTTGACAGGATGGGTCTCCACCAAAGAAACAGATGCAGGATGTCTTCTCATCTATAATAGAGGCTAAATCTCTGCTAAGGATAAGTTTTCTTTTTTCTCTATCTCCCAAGGCATCCCTAAAATGCCAATTCTGACAGAAAAGGCAGTTATAACTGCATCCATTATAAAAAACTGCTAAATTCTTATATCCGTATTCCGGTCCTTTTTGATAAGAAAATTCAGGAAAACCACAGCCTGTTCCTCCAGGACAGGTCCAATCCGCAACACAATTTGTGGGTAGAGGGTCAAAATAGAAAGATAAATTCCCCCTTTTTACATCTGCTCCAATTAATTTTCCCTTTAAATTCTTCCGCAAGTCACAGAATCCTTTCTCATTTTCTCCTATCCGGCATTCATTCACACAGAGATTACATAAAATACCTGCTTTTTCTTTAGGGGGGATAAAGGGGAGAGCAAAATCTTTTCTTGTTTTCTTATGTGCCTCTAAGATATACGGCTTTGCCCTTTCAAAATCATTCCTTATACAATCTAAGCATACACCGGGATAATCAGAGATAAGGAAAGATTTCTTCTGACAAACTTTACACTCTGCCATTGATAAAATAAAAAAGCCCTGGGTTTATTCCCAGGGCTTTCTCTCATTTCCTGGTTTTTAATATTCTCCTCCGTATCCTCCCGGAGGCATAGGAGGAGTTTTCTCCTTCTCAGGAATATCCGTAACCAGAGCCTCGGTGGTAATCAATAGCGAAGCCACACTGGAAGCATGCTGAATGGCATAACGGGTAACCTTGGTAGGGTCAATAATCCCCGCCTCCAGCATATCGGTATAACGACCTTTCTCCACATCAAACCCTACATTGGTTTTTTCTTCTTTTACTCTCTGCACGACCACTGAACCTTCCTGTCCGGCATTCTCCGCCAGTTGTCTGATCGGTTCTTCTAAGGCACGTTTTACAATCTCTGCCCCAATCTTCTCATCACCCTCTAAGTTAAGTTTTTCTACCGAGGGGATACATCTGAGTAAAGCCACTCCTCCACCGGGAACAATTCCTTCTTCTACCGCTGCACGGGTGGCATGTAAGGCATCTTCCACACGTGCCTTCCTTTCCTTCATTTCGGTCTCCGTGGCTGCACCAACACGGATCACTGCTACTCCACCGGCAAGTTTTGCCAAACGCTCCTGGAGTTTCTCCCGGTCATAATCAGAATCGGTTTCCTCAATCTGTTTCTTAATCTGATTAATTCTTCCTTTAATCTCGGAGGTTTTTCCTGCACCCTCAACAATGGTAGTATTTTCCTTATCCACCGTAATGCGTTTTGCTCTCCCCAAGTCTTCAAGGGTAACATTTTCCAATTTTATTCCCAAATCCTCGGTGATGGCTTTACCGCCAGTAAGAATAGCAATATCTTCAAGCATTGCCTTTCTTCTATCACCGTAACCAGGTGCCTTCACCGCACAGCAGGAAAGAGTTCCCCGAATCTTATTTACCACTAAGGTTGCCAGTGCCTCACCTTCCACCTCTTCCGCAATGATTAAAAGCGGTTTTCCCGTACGGGCAATTTTCTCTAAGAGCGGAAGCAGGTCTTTTAAAGCAGAAATCTTTTTTTCATAAATCAAAATATAGGGGTCTTCTAAGATTGCCTCCATACGCTCGGCATCGGTAATAAAGTAGGGAGAAAGATATCCCTGGTCAAACTGCATTCCTTCCACTACTTCCAAAGTAGTAGCCATGGTTTTTGATTCTTCTACCGTAATTACCCCATCTTTTCCTACTTTATCCATTGCTTCGGCAATAAGATTACCAATATTTTTATCATTGTTTGCAGCAATGGTAGCCACCTGTTCAATTTCTTTCTTGTCCTTAATGGGTTTAGAGAGTTTTTTCAGTTCATCCACCACTGTCTCCACTGCCCTATCCACACCTCTCTTCAATGCCATAGGATTGGCACCTGCAGAAACCAGTTTCAATCCTTCCCGATAAATTGCTTCCGCTAAAATGGTAGCGGTAGTGGTTCCGTCTCCAGCAGCATCCGAGGTTTTTTCTGCTACCTCTTTTACTAACTGTGCACCCATATCTTCATAGGGGTCCTCTAATTCAATCTCTTTGGCTACCGTAACTCCATCTTTGGTAATCACCGGAGAACCAAATTTTTTATCCAGAACCACATTCCTTCCTTTAGGACCTAAGGTTACTTTAACCGCCTTAGAAATTACTTCTACTCCTTTGAGAAGAGAACGCCTTGCCTCTTCATCAAACTTCAATTGCTTTGCCATATTTTCACCTCCTCTTAAACAAATCCAGTATTACTTAATTATTGCCAGAATATCCTCTTCCCGGAGAATAAGATATTCCTGGTCCTCAATGGTAATCTCTGTCCCGGAATATTTACCATAAAGAACTTTGTCTCCTACTTTTACTTCTAAGGGTCTAATTTCTCCATTCTCTAATAAGCGACCCTTTCCTACGGCTACGATTTCACCTTCCTGAGGCTTTTCCTTAGCAGTGTCCGGAAGCACAATTCCACTTTTTGTCTTGTTACCCGCTTCTAATGGCCTTACCACTACCCGGTCACCTAAAGGCTGAACATTAATCTTCGTCTTTACTTCTGCCATACCCATCCCTCCTTTCTTGTTAGCAATCAAATTTAATGAGTGCTAAAATTAACAAAATAAATTTTAGACTAATTTTAACTCAAATGCAAGTCTAAATTTTTTATATTTTTTATTAATTTTTGGTATTTTGGGAAATTTTTTAGATTTTAATATACAAAATCGCATTAAATTATAGAATTATTTATTACTTTTCTTATTTTCGTATATTAACCTCAGCCCTTCCAAGATAAGAGTTTCACGCAGAGTCCCCAAATCAGCAAGGTAAGGATAGAGTTTAGAAGCATCACCGCCGGTAAAAACTACCTTTTCTATTCCCTGTTTTTCTTTAAGAATCTGCACTAACTGGCGGGTCATTGCTAAAAACCCATTAAAAATTCCACTTAAAATACTTTCTTTTGTAGAAACACCAATAAACCCCTTAGGAAGAGTAAAATCCATATTTTTGGGAAGCAGAGCCGCTTTCTGGCATAATGCTTCTAAGGAAGTTCTCAAACCCGGGAAAATCATTCCTCCTAAATATTCTCCTCTTCCGGAAACCACATCAAAAGTAACTGCTGTGCCAAAATCAATCACCACCAGGTTACCTCCATAGAAATAGTATCCTGCGTAGGCATTGACTAATCTATCTTGCCCTACCTCTTCTGGTTTTTTGTAGAGATTTTTCATCGGAACAGAGATATTTTCTCCCAGGATAAAGGGTTTTTTAGGAAAGAATTTTTTCAGACCATTTCTTAATCTTTTCAAACCCTGGGGAACTACACTGCAGATGATTATCTCCCCAATATCTTCCCAGGGAAAATTTCTTAGATATCTCAGATAATCCGGACTCTCCGTAGGGATTTTCCCTTTTTTAATCAAAATTTCCCCTTTAAATATTCCGTAAGAAATATTGGTGTTACCAATGTCTATAGTTAATAACATCATAAATTATAATTTTTTTCTTAATTCTTCTATTTCTAAGTTCAAAAGGCTGATTTTCTGCGCCAATTCCTTGTTCATCTCCGTCAGTTGGGTAACAATCACCGAGAAATGTAAAAGAATGATTAAGGAAAAGAAAAATCCCAGGAGAAAAAGCAAAGAAGGTGGATAATGTATCCCTATCCATTCTGCCATTTTCTCCAGCAAATCTCTCCAGAAAGAAAGGATGAGTAAAACTAAACCAGTAATTAACCAAACAATACTATACTGAATTCCCAAACGCCGAATCTTAATGAGATGAAGTATAACCCATAAAAGAAAAAAACTTACAAAAACAGAAAAGATTTGCACCTTATCCATCTCCCCTCCCCTGGTTATAATTTTGACCATTTAGTAGCTAATTCATCCCTTCTTGGTTTGTATACTGTTTCATAAAAATATCGCTGAGATTTTAAGATTCCTTTGTCATAACTTTTACATATACTGATTGCCTCATCCCATACCTTAGGAAAATTTTTCCCCAAGCGAGATTCTACCTGTTTATAAAAACTTTCGGGAGATTGAACTTCATTCCCAATCATAAACATTCTTTTTTTGCCCATTTTAACACTATAAGCCATCTCATCTCCTAAATGATATATCTCAAAGGTCTTGGCTATTTCTTTGCGCATCTCTTCTTCAATTACTTTTTCAGGGATCTTCACTTCCGAAGGTGGATACTTTGGCTTTACAAATCCTTTCTTTGCTGCAGCATAAAAAATTGCTCTATTTAATCCCCAACTCTTTGCTGAATCCAGAGCTAAACCTAAAACTTTTGCTCTTGCTGCCTGTAATATTGCCATTACTTGAAATCTTCCAATCATTTTCAGCCTCCTTTTATCTTCCTCCAATTCTCGGTAGCCACCGGCCCTTCTTTTGAGATTTTATATAGAGAATTCAGTTTTTTAATAACTATACCTTCATATCCTTCTCTTAGGAATCTCTTTAATGCTTTTTTAATATCTACAAGTGGATAGAATTTTATATGGTAAAATGGCTTTTCTAATTTTATTTTTGAAAGAATATATTTTCTTTCCGACAAAGGTAAATTTCCCAAAAATTTTTCTCCCAGATAGATAACATCAAAAATACCTATGATTGGCTCAACCTTTTGCTTCTTAGAAAATAAACTCGGTATAAATCTTCTCCCTTTGCTTGAGTATAATTCACCATCCAAAATTGTTCCTTTGGGAATTTTGCCCTCAATCTTTTCTGCAATATATTTCAAATCCTCTGTCCAATCAGGATTCTTCTCTAACCTTCTTCCAAAAAATTTAATTTTCCCATCCGAGCATTTTATGATCTCTATTCTCCAGCCATCCAGCTTCGGCTCATATATCCATTTCCCTTTTAATTTTTCTCCAAAATAAGGTATGGGCTGCATCAACCAGACAGGTTCCCCTATCTTCATCTTGATAAGAATTTAGAATCTTTAATAATAAACCTCCAGAGCCACTTCTTGCAAATTCCCGCATAAGGTATGTTTACTCTGGGAGTACTTAAAATATCCTCTTTTTCAATATTTTCTCCTTCCAAAAAATAAATTTTTTCTCCTTTAATCATATCGTATCCATTGAGAAACACATCAATCTTTAATGCTCTGCATAATTTCCCGGGACCATTCAATAATTTTCGGATAGCGTAATCTTCCGGGGATTTATTTAAATTTTTAAGGATTAAATCTATCCCTTCAATTGGTTCTAATGCTCTGATTAAAACACCACCCGCTTGTCCCGGGGGATGACAGACAACATTTAAACAGAAGGTATTAATGTGAACGGGGTAGATATAAGCATAACCGACTTCTCCAAACAGAAGCGAAGTCCTTCGGGTATAACCAAACCTCCCCACATGACAGCCCAAATCCCTTTCTCCTCCATATGCCTCGGTTTCCACAATTTTTGTTATTATCTTTTTATCTTCCAAGTTAACTACCAAATATTTCCCCAATAACCTTGGAGCAACCTCTTGGGGATGATGACTAAAAAATTCTCTCTTTAACCTTTTCATATTTCAACAATTCCTCTATCACCGCTATCCAGCCTTTCTTTATATTGGATAAAGAATATCCTCCTCCTCCAAAGACCACCATCCTCCCTTTAGCCTGTTTATCAGCGATTTCAATTAAAATTCCGGTCACCCCTTGATGGACTCTCTCTGTTAAATTCAAAAAAGTAATAGGATCATCTGCTAGTGAATCGCAACCGGCCTGAAAGAGAATAAATTCTATTTTTATTGTATTTAAAAATTCTTCTATTTTTTTTAGTTCTCCTAAAAAAATTTCATCGGTTGTGCCAGCGGTTAACTCTATGTTCAATTTTGTTCCCGAAGCTTTACCAATTCCTTTCTCTGTTTTACTTCCTGTTCCCGGAAAGATTCCTCTTTGGTGAAAATCTACGATGTATAAATCTTGGTCTTCTATGAAAGAATAATATACTCCATCTCCATGATGGGCATCAATATCAAAATATAAAATCTTTTCTATCCCATATTTTTTTCTGAGATAATTTATACTTATACAGATATCGTTGAATACACAGAACCCAGATGCTCTGTCTCTATATGCATGGTGTAAACCACCAACTGGCGTAAATACCTTTGTATTCTCCTGGATTGCTTTGTCTATACAATTGAGGGTAGTTCCAACGATTATACTACTTGCTCTAAATATTCCTTCAAATGCCGGTGTATCTCCGTAGTCTAAATATCCACCTTCTTTATCTTTATTTTTAACGAATTCTATATACTCTTTTGTATGAAAAAGTAAAAGTTCATCTCTCTTTGCTTCCCTTGATTCTACCTTTTTAAGATACCGGATAAGACCTTTTTTCTCTAAGGCATCTTTAAAAGCAAAATATCTTTGCTTATTAAAGGGGTGCTCTGGAAAGGAATAAAGAGAAAGCAAATCATCTAAGGCTACATATATCATCGGCAACTATCTATAATTAGGAAAGAGGAATCTTGAACTAAATCCTAAAAAATCTATCACTCCTCTTCGGAAATCTCTAAGATTTCTAATACTTATAATTCTTTTACTGATATATTCTGGCCTTAAATAGAATCTCCGATAGATATAAGATAGTGCTTTATAAATCTCCTTGCCAGATATCTCTGGATAATCATACACCGGCTCCTGTAGAGGGTCATATTTAGACCAGTCTTTAGTTTTTAGATAATTATTTTTCTCCAAAAAATCATAAAAAGAAGTTCCTGGATGAGGGGTAGCAATTCCCAGTGCCATATAATCAGGATTTAATTTTAAAACAAAATCAAGGGTTTTCCTTACAGTTTCTTTTGTTTCCCCAGGCAAACCTAATATAAAATGGGTCATCACCTTAATCTTTTCTTTCTTAATTATATTTACTGCTTCAAACACCTGTTCTAAGGTTATATTCTTTTTGATTGTCTTTAAAATTTCTCTATCTGCGGTCTCTACTCCAATGTCAATTGAACGACATCCGGCAGTTCTCATCAATTTAACTATTTCAGGATTTATCCTATCAACCCGTGCCTCACAGGACCAGGTAAGTTTAATTTTGTTTCTTATCATCTCATTAAACAATTTTTTTGCCCAGTTTAGGTCATTGGTCAACCCCAAGTCAAAAAAACGCACTTCTTTTATTCCTAAATCTTCAATCCACTTTAATTCTTCTATAATTTTCTCCACACTCCTTAACCTTAAAGGTTGATAAAATTTTGAGCAACAATAGATACAGGAATTGATACATCCCCTACTCCCATAGGTAATGGTCATCGGAAGATGCTCGGTTAATGGGTCGTGATAGATACTGCGAGGAAGCTTATGGTGGGAAGGAAAGCCTAAAAAATCCAGATCTTTTAGTTTTTCCTGAGCAGGATTTTTATATAAATTTCCGTCCCTACGGTAGCAAATTCCCGCAGTGTCTTTGAAAGAGAAATCATTCCTGATTAAATCTAAGATAATCATCTCCGGCTCATCTATAATTACGCTATCTAAATCAGGAGCATTCCTCAAAGTTTCTTCGGGTAAGGCTACAGTATGGGTTCCAATGGCTGCAGTTATCGTAGAGGGAGATACTCTCTTAATTATCCTTGCTGTATTTAAATCATGTAAAATTGTGGTGGTGGAGGTGGTAAAGATTGCTAAATATGGCTTAGTAAGTTTGGCTATTTCTTCTACATCTCTCCATGTTCCATTGGTTCCGTTTGCATCGTAAATAAAACTTTTAATTTTTTCTTTACTCAGCAATCCGTCAATAATCATTAAATCCAATGGTGGCCAAGCCATAGAAGTTTTATAGGTGCCAATACTTCCTAAGATTCTAACCACTCCTTTCTTATGCGGAGCAGGTGGCTCAAGCAATAAGACTTCGCAGGGTTCAATTCTTTGTTGGCGATAAAATTTATGCATTATTTGTAAATAGTAATTTAAAAAATTGCTTCAAATTATAAACAAAGTCTTTAGGATAACAAATTAATCGCTTCAAAGCAAAACATAGTAATTGCGGACGAAAATAATAACTTTGATAAGCACATTTTACTGCTTTTCTCAAATCCTCGCTACTTAAATCGGGATAATCAAATATTCTTCTTAAAGGCATATAATCCTGCCAGTTTTCTGTATGCAGAAAAGAATTTTTCTTGAGAAAATTAAAAAACTCTGTCCCGGGATAGGGGATTGCCATACTGAATTGCACTGTAGAGGGTTTTAATTCTTTTGCTAAATGTATGGTTTTTTTAATTGTTTCTTGGTTTTCTCCCGGTAAACCAAAAACAAATGTCGCATGGATATGAAAACCTAAAGAGCGCATTAGAGAAAAAGTTCTTTTTACTTTTTTTAAGGAATATGGCTTTTTTGCCTTTTTGAGTATTTCTTCATCTCCACTCTCTACCCCTACTTTTAGAAGAAAACACCCTGCCTTACGCATTAGTCTCAAAGTGTCTTCGTCATCAAAATCTGCTCTTGCATAACAGGCCCAATTCAGCTTTAGATTTCTTTTTATAATTTCTCTGCAAATATTATACACATTGTTTCTGTCTACAGTTAAAGTGTCGTCATTAAATAAAATACTTTTAAAATAAAAATTATTTTTTATATATTCTAATTCTTCCCCTACCTTCTGAGGATTTCTTTTACGATATTTTCTTCCCGTAAGCACTTGAGGCCAGTTACAAAAAATACATCGGTAGGGGCATCCCCTTCCTGCTAAAACAAAAGTAAAGGGATTCCTTAGAATAGGGTCAAAATATTTATATTTTCTTAAAAGGTCTCTGGCTGGATAAGGAAGAATGTCCAAATCTTCTATAGCGTCCCTTGAAGGATTTATTTTGATTTTTCCTTCGGTAGTCCTTAATCCTATTCCCTTCGTATCAGGATTATCGGTTTTTAGATACTCATATAAAGAAATTTCGTATTCTCCCCTTATTACCGCATCAACCCAGGGATATTTTAAAGCTTCTTCAGGCAAACAGGAAACATGCGTTCCCACAAAAATAATCTTTTTTACTCCTGTTTCTTTTATTCTTTTTGCTACTTCTAAGTCATTATAAAAAGAAGGGGTGGAAGTCTCTATAACTACACTTTCAAATCCCTTATTTTTGGCTATTTCTAAAACTTCTTTTAAACTATTACCTCCCGCAATAGCATCAATTAAATCTACAGAAAATCCCTGACTTCTTAGATAAGAACAAGCATAGGCAAGAAATAATGGAGGATGAATTGTATAGGTAGCATAACTAAAGGTAGGAAATCTTATCGGACGATTGAAAAGACCCTGGGAAGAAAGTAAAGGAGGATTTAGAAAGAGAATCTTTTTTCGCATATCTTTATACTCTATGTCCAAACCAGCGTTGTCCAATTATATTTCCCACCAATCTCAAAAAATATCTAAATTTTTCCCAATTGTTTATTTTTTTATATAAATATAGAAGAGAACTAATCTTGAAAAAAGTTAGAATTTTATAAAATAAAAAATGAAGGTAAATCTTTTGCTGAATTTTCCATAATTGTTTAGGAATAAAATAGAGTGT
This sequence comes from Candidatus Omnitrophota bacterium, assembly GCA_023818355.1. Taxonomy (GTDB): domain Bacteria; phylum Omnitrophota; class Gorgyraeia; order DTHP01; family DTHP01; genus DTHP01. The sequence goes on along the minus strand of JAMWCM010000009.1, from coordinate 9,559 downwards.
ATTGAATTTAGAGTAAACCATGGAACTTCCTTGAGGATAATTGAAATCACTAATTAAACCCATTTCTTGGAAAACATTAAAAAGCCTTGTTCCCACATAAGGCTGGGCAATAAATATCGCTACAAAGTCAAAACCTAAACTCCTTATCAGGTAGGCAGTCTCTTTTATCTGGCTCAATTTTTCATCCGGGAAACCGATGATAAATACCCCATAGGTCCAGATTCCTAAGCGATTACAAACCCTTATTAGCTCTTTTGCTTTTTTAAAATCTATGGGTTTGTCTACATATTTTGCCAGAGTCTGGCTTGAACCGCTCTCTATGGCAAAAGTTGCCCGATAGTAACCCGATTCCTTCATTAATTTAAGTAAAGGCGGGTCAAGATTCCAGAAGGCTATTCCATTGGGTGTCTGCCAAGTAAGATTAAGTTTTTCCTTTTTGAGGAGATGGCATAATTTAATGAATCTTTCTTTATCCAAACTTATATTGTCATCCCAGAAAGCTAACTCCTTAATCTTGTAATTTCTAACTAAATCTTCAATTTCTAAAATCACCTGTTCAGGACTACGTATACGATAACTCCTTCCCCAAATAGTGGATACTGCACAAAAACTACAATTAAATGGACAACCTCTGCTGGTAATTATGTGGGAGAGAGGATTTCTTAGATAATATTTATAGGTTCCTTTTCCCCTTTTCTGGATTTCAAAGTACTTTTCCATGGGTAGTAGATGTCTTGCTGGAAAAGGTAAAATATCCAGATCCTCTATGAGGGGACGAGAAATATTTTTAATTATTTTGCCATTTAACTTAATTGCTGTCCCAAGAATATTTTTTATTGGATATTTTTTTTCTAAATTTTTTACAATTTCTAAGAAGGTTATTTCTCCTTCCCCAATAACCGCAACATCCGCACAGGAATGCTTAAGCAAGTATTCGGAATTTGCAGAACAACCAACTCCGCCTAAGACAATCAGGGTATCCGGAAGGCATTCTTTTACAAGTTCTGCTACACGGAGACTATCGTAAGCATAGGCTGAAAACATGCAGGATATTCCCACAATATCTGGTTTTAGTCTATAGAGATACTCTTTTATCTTTTCTTCACTTATACCTCTCCTATAAATCGCATTTCCCAGATATTCCAATTCATCTATTCCCTCAGCATGGCAATCTAATATCTTTACAGAATAACCTTCTTCTTCCAAAACTCCAGCAATATAGGCTAATCCTAGGGGTTCAACTACACTTTCGGTAATTGACTCAAGGTTTCCTGATAGCGGAGGTTGAATTAAAAGTATTTTCATATTTTAACTTATTCAGTTTCATCAGCCAAAATAAATCCAGTAAAAGAACTATAAACACTTTGAACATATAAAAAATAAAGTTCCGAAAGTTTATACTTGACCTTCCCTTAAGTCGGAGGCGCATCCTTATAGGAACCTCTTTTATCTTCAGACCATTCTTGGTCAGAAGAAGCAGTTCCTCTATCTCAGGATAATCATAAGGATAAAATTGAGTAAAAAGAGAAATCACCTTTTTATTCATGGCGCGAAATCCTGATGTAGGGTCTTTAATGGGTTCTTTAAGATAAAGCGAAAGAACGCGGGAGATACTTCGGGAGAGAAATCTTCTGAGAAAAGAAAATTTATAATTGTTATCTAAACACCTTGAACCTAAGGATAAATCACATTCTCCACTTCTTAATGGCTTGAGGAGTTTAGGAATCTCCTCAGCGATATGTTGACCATCGGCATCAAAGTGGACTACAAAATCGTAACTATGTTTTTTAGCAAAAATGTAACCTGTCTGTAAGGCAACCCCCAGTCCTAAATGGAAAGGTAAAGTTATTAGAAAATTAACTTTATCCTTTACCATTTCTTTTGTTCTATCTTTTGAACCATCATCAATTACCAAAATATCTCCTTCGGGAAAATAATTTCTTGTTTCCTTAATCACTTCTAAGATGCTTTCTTCCTCGTTATAGGCAGGAACAATTATTAAGATTTTATTTTTCATAACCATAGGACAAGAAATTTAAAAATTCCCAAAAGCAAGCCTGCTCCCCTCCAGAAATCCCTTAGGAGTATTATAAAAAACAGAAAAAAATGCACGATTTTTTTGGTATATAAAACTATTCTTAAAGCGCGAAACAATTCTATAAATAAAAGGGGGGTGAGAAAAAAACTTAAGGCAAGCAGAGGAGAAAAATAATCTAAAAAATTGCTGTAATCATCACCTTTTATCATCCTTATATGGTCACGATATAACTTTACTCTCCAATAACCATGCCGGAATTGATGTTTAAGATAGGGAATAATTCTCTCCGGATAGTAATGATAAACTAAGGCATTCGGCTCAAAAATTAATCTGTATCCTTTCTTTAGTAAACGATAAGATAAATCATTATCCTCTCCACTGGCAGTAAGATAAGATTCCTCAAATCCATTTAACTCCAGGAGTATTTTTTTAGGAATAGCCAAATTGTAAGAACCCAGGGCTTTAACCTCCCGAGACATCTTCTGATGACGCCATAAGATTTCTGCATGGATACAGGAGGCTAAAAGATTTTCGGAATTTTTTATGCCATAAGAGCCACCCACGGCACCAATTTTTTTGTGATTGAAATTTCTTACCAAATTTTTAATCCATTGTTTATCGGGAATACAATCGCTATCCGTAAAAATTATTATTTCACCCTCAGCCTCCTGCCATCCCTTATTTCGTGCCTGGGCAGGTCCGGAGTTTTTCTGATAAATATATTTTACAGGAAATTGGCGCACAATATCTCCGGTATTATCCGTAGAACCATCATCAACAAAAATAACTTCATATAAATCTCGGAGATAATCCTGATTAAAGCAGGCCCTCAGATTTTCTTCTATGGTTTTAGCACAGTTGTATCCGGGAATAACAATACTTACCTTAGGTAACATCCTCATTTCCCTATCGGTTACTTTTAGCCATTGCTTTCAATTCTTTTATCTGGTCCCTGATTATTGCGGCACGTTCAAAATGTAAATTTCGTGCCGCCAGTTCCATCTCTTCCTGCAATTGCGCAATAACCTCTTCAATCTCCAACCTCCCTTCAGAAACTCCGGTTAATCTTTTCACAAACTCTTTTGTCTCTTCTATAATTTCAATATAGTCCTTCACTGCTTTTTCAATCGTGCGGGGAGTAATGTTGTATTTGCGGTTATATTCTAACTGGGCCTTCCTTCTGCGCTCCGTTTCTTCAATCGCCCGCTGCATAGAACCAGTGATATTATCCGCATACATAATTACCTTACCATTTACATTTCTTGCTGCCCGACCGGCTACCTGAATTAAAGAAACCTGACTGCGCAGAAAACCTTCTTTATCCGCATCAAGTATGGCTACGAGAGAAACTTCTGGTAAATCGAGACCCTCGCGCAAGAGATTTATCCCCACCAGACAATCAAACTCTCCTCTTCTTAAATCCCTTAAAATCTTTACCCTTTCCAGAGGTTCAATTTCTGAATGAAGATACTTTACATTCAAGCCCATTTCCTGAAGATAACTTGCTAAGTCCTCAGCCATCCTCTTGGTTAAGGTGGTAACTAAAACGCGTTCTCTTTTTTCTGCTCGCTTTTGTATTTCTCCTATTAAATCGTCTATCTGCCCCGCTGTAGGTTTAACGACAATCTCCGGGTCTACAAGCCCAGTAGGACGAATCAATTGCTCTACAACCATCCCTCTGCTTTTTTCAATCTCATATTCATCAGGGGTAGCGGAAACAAAAATAGCCTGTTTTACCAAAGTCTCAAATTCTTCAAATTTTAAAGGACGATTATCTAAACAGGAGGGAAGTCTAAAGCCATATTCCACGAGGGTCTCCTTTCGCGAACGGTCTCCGGCATACATTCCTCTTAATTGGGGTATAGTCACATGGGACTCATCAATGATAACCAAAAATTCTTCGGGGAAATAATCAATCAGACAATAGGGTCTACTTCCCGGAGGTCTTCCCGAAAGATGGCGTGAATAATTTTCTATTCCGTGGCAGTAGCCCATTTCTCTTAACATTTCTATATCGTATTTGGTTCGCGATTCTAAACGTGCTGCTTCCAATAATTTATTCTGAGAACGTAGTTCATAGAGACGTTCTTTTAGCTCCGCTTCAATGGAAATGACTGCTCTTTCAATTTTACTCTGGGAGGTTACAAAATGCTTTGCCGGATAGATGCCCATCTTATCCAGTTCAGTTATTGTATCTCCGGTTAAGGGATTGAACTGTTTTATTTTTTCAATCTCCTCTCCACAGAGTTCTATTCTTAAGGCAGTATCTTCATAAGAAGGAAAGATTTCTATCGTATCTCCCCGCACACGAAATTTTCCACGCGTTAGATTTACATCATTTCTTTCGTAGAGCATCCATACCAGATGGCTGATTATTTCTTCTCTTGAAAATTCTTTTCCTTTCTCTAAGAATAAAAGTAATTCTCGGTATTCTTCAGGTGAGCCCAAGTTATAGATACAGGAAACAGAAGCAACAATAATCACATCTCTACGGGACATCAAAGAACTGGTTGCCGAAAGTCTTAATTTATCTAATTCTTCATTTATGGAGGCGTCTTTTTCTATATAGGTATCGGTTTGAGGAATATACGCCTCAGGTTGATAATAATCATAATAACTTACAAAATACTCCACAGCATTATAGGGAAAAAACTCACGAAATTCCCGATACAATTGGGCAGCAAGGGTTTTATTATGCGAAATTACCAAAGTGGGTTTATTAATATTGGCAATTACATTGGCAATAGTAAAAGTTTTTCCACTTCCTGTGACTCCCAAGAGAGTCTGAAACCTTTCCCCTTTCAATAAATTGTGCGTTAATTTCTCTATAGCTTGCGGTTGGTCTCCACAAGGCTTATAACTACTCACCAACTTAAACCGTCCCATACTATTCAACCGCGTAGGTTAACCGCGTAGGTTGAATTGGTTCTAAAAGAAGGTCTTTTATTTTTGTTAGTTCTCTTTGATAAGAAATCCTATCTTTCACAAATTCTTTGTATTTTTCTGGTTTGATATCTATCAAACCTTCAAATTTACAGATAGGAAATTTGATTTTTGGTTCTATGTATTCTTTATAAGAAGAGGCAAGCCAGTCTTCGGGGTTATTTACAAGATAAGCAGTAACGGGGTTTAAATGGATATATCGCGTAAGATGAAGTAATTGCTCATCACTTTTTATCAAAACTCTCTTGAATCTGCCTTCCCATAAAGGACCCTTCCGATTATGTTTAAGATTAAAATAACGAGTATAGCTATTGAGGAGATTATTCATAAAGGTAGAGATGCCATTGTCTATTAATTGCTTGAGAATTAAATGAGTATGGGTAGGCATAATACAATAAGCGATAATTTCTACAATTCGGTTATCTCCGTTTAATACTTTCATTTCACTTTTTGAATTTCGCTTTTTTGATTTTATAAATTGACTGAAACTTGAGGAATTTTTTATATTCTGATAAAAACGGAGGGCTTCTACGAACCGTAAAAAATCTTCTTCCTGATTAAATATCTTATAATCAGCAATGCTTCGATTAAAGATATGATAAATTTCTCCGGTTACTAAGACTGTTTCCATCCCTTTTATTTTACTATATTCTCACTCCCTTTTCAACCGCGTAGGTTAACCGCGTAGGTTAAGTAGGTTATTAAGGGGTTAGCTCCAAGGAGAAATCAAGGGATTTGTAAGAATGGGTAAGTGCACCGATAGAGATTCTTTCTATCCCCAGCGAGGCAAATTTTCGAATGTTCCTTAAATTAATTCCTCCAGAAACCTCTATTTCAACTCCTGGCCTATGACCAATAGCCCATAGCCGACTCCGCATACGCACTGCCTCTTTGACCTTCGGAAAACTCATATTATCTAACATAATTACATCACAACCGGTCTCCAAAGCTTCTTTAAATTCTTTTAGATTCTTTACCTCAATCTCTATCTCTATGTCTTGGGAAATTCTCCTTCTTATTTCTTGAATTAAACTTTTGATTTTTGATTTTTGATTTTTGATTTTTTTGAGGTGATTATCTTTAATTAACACCCCATCACTCAAATCCCCACGATGATTTACCCCACCCCCTACTCTCACTGCATATTTTTCCAAAATTCTTAAACCCGGTGTGGTTTTCCGTGTATCCATAATTTTAACTTTGTGAGGATGGACTTTTTCCACAAATTTTCTTGTTAAGGTAGCAATCCCTGAAAGACGCATCAAAAAATTTAAGGCGGTGCGTTCTCCGGCAAGGATTTTTTTTAAACTCCCCTCTATAAAAGCTACCTTTTCTCCCTTTTTTATCCATTTACCATCCTTAGTAAGTTTCTTGAACTTTATCTTTTTATCCAGTAAATAAAAAACCCTCTCGGCAATTTCTAAACCGGCAATTATTCCCTTCCCTTTTGCTACAATTATGGCTTTTGCCAATTTATCTTTGGGAAAAAGCAATTCGGAAGTAATATCCTGGTCAATTTTATCTTCTTTTAATGCCTGTGCAATTATGGAATCAACAATTTTGAAATCAAAATCTGTAACCATCCGTATCAGTCTCTATCTTGTATCTCCTGTAGATGTTTTATCCATTTCTCTTTTTCCTGCTTCAGTTCATCTCTTTTCTTTTTTTCCTTTTCTACTATCTCCGGGGGAGCATGTTGAAGAAATTCTCTATTTCTTAGTTTATCCTCTATCCTCTCCAGACAATCATCCACCTCTTTTATCTCCTCAGCAATCCTTTTTCTCTCTTTTCCAAAATCTATGATGCCCTCAAGGGGAATGTATAACTCTATCCCTTCTACCACCAGGGAAGAGGAAAAACGAGGTTTTTTAATCTCGGTATAAAATTCTAAGGATTCTATATTCAATAAAGCTTCTAAATAAATCCTATTCTGTTGAAGAAAATTAAGCCCTTTCTCTTCTGATTTAAAAATCAATTTCAGTTTCTTTTCCCGGGGAACATCCATTTCCATACAGATATTCCTTACCCCTTTGACTATTTCTTGAATTATGTTCATCTTTTTTTCAGCAACCCCATCTATTAAACTCTCTTCAGGAACTGGCCAGGGACTGAACATAATACTCTCTTCTCTAAGACGAGTATCTTTTTCTTTTAATTTATACCAAATTTCCTCAGTAATAAAAGGCATAAAGGGATGAAGCAAACGCAAAAAAACCTCCAAAATTTCAAAGAGAATTGCCTGGGTTATCTCTTTCTGTTTCTGATGAGAACCAGTCAACTGCTCTGTCTTCATCAAAATGGGCTTGGTTAATTCCAAATACCAATCACAAAACTCGTGCCAGAAGAATTGGTACAGGATACTGGCAGATTCATTAAGGTTATATCTCTCTAATGCAGAAGTAACTGAATGAATAGTCTTCTGCAATCTGCTGAGTATCCAACGGTCAGCCAAGGAGAGGTCATTTTCTCTAAGCTGGGAAATGGGAATCTTGAACTGTGGGCTATGCATCAGAATAAACCTTGCAGCATTCCAGATTTTATTGCCAAAGTTTCTCCCTGATTTAAATTTCTCATCGGATAAAAATATATCCTGTCCTACTGCAGTAATAGAAATGAGGCTGAAGCGTAAAGCATCTGCTCCGAAGTTCTTGATTATTTCCACAGGGTCAATGATATTCCCCAAAGACTTGGACATCTTTTTCCCAGTTATATCTCTTACCGTTCCATGAATATATACATGTCTAAAAGGAATTTCTCTCATAAATTCCAATCCCGCCATAATCATCCTTGCTACCCAGAAAAAGATTATCTCCTGAGCAGTAACTAAGACAGAGGTAGGATAGAAATAGGATAACTCGTTATTGCGTTTTTGTGTTGCCAGGTTATAGTGTTTGGGCCAACCAAGGGTAGCAAAGGGCCAGAGCCATGAAGAAAACCAGGTATCTAAAACATCCTCATCCTGATAGATATCCGTAGACCCACACCAACGACATTTTTCTGGTTTTATCTTGGAAACCATTATCCCCTTTTCGGACTTCGGATTTTCAATTTCGGACTTTTCCCCTTGACAATTTTTACAATAATATACAGGCAAACGGTGTCCCCACCAGATCTGCCGGGATATACACCAGTCATGAATATTTTCCATCCAATTAAGGTAAATTTTTGTCCAGCGGGGAGGAAAAAATTTAATCTTTCCTTTTTTAACTACCTTAATTGCGGGTTTAGCCAGGGGCTTCATCCTCACAAACCACTGCCGAGATAGATAGGGTTCTATAATCGTATGACAGCGATAACAGTGTCCTACGGAATGTCTATAAGGCTCAACTTTTTCCAAAAGTCCGATTTTTTCCAGTTCCTCCACTACTTTCTTTCTACACTCAAATCTATCCAAACCTCTAAATTTTCCTGCACGCTCATTCATTGTCCCATCAGGATTCAGGATATTAATAAATTCTAATTTATGCTTTCTCCCTAAAAGATAATCATTGGGGTCATGTGCGGGGGTAACCTTTACTGCTCCTGTCCCAAAATCCATATCTATTATAGAATCGGCAATTATTTTTATTTCTCTATTTACCAGAGGCAAAATTACAGTTTTTCCTATGAACTTTTTATAGCGCTTATCCTTGGGATTAACCGCTACTGCTGTGTCCCCTAACATCGTCTCCGGCCGTGTCGTCGCCACCACAATGTAAGTAGCCTCTGATTCTTTGGTTTTTCTGGTTACTGGTTGCTGGTTACTGGTTAATTTAAGTGGATAACTTATATAATAGAGATTTCCCTCCACCTCCTCATACGGAGCTTCCTCATCAGAAAGTGCCGTCTGGCATCTTGGACACCAATTGATGATATAATTACCCCGATAAATCAATCCCTTCTCATATAACCTTATAAATGTTTCTAATACTGCCTCTGAATACTCATCATCAAGAGTAAAGCGAGTGCGGTTCCAGTCACAGGAGGCGCCGAGTTTTTTTAACTGCTGAATAATCGTAGAACCGTATTTCCCCTTCCATTCCCAGACCCTCTCTAAGAATTTTTCTCTCCCTAAATCCTGTCGGGTTAGCCCTTCCTGAGCCAAAGATTTTTCTACCACATTCTGGGTGGCAATTCCCGCATGGTCAGTCCCCGGAATCCATAAAGCATTGTATCCCTGCATTCTTTTAAAACGAATAATAATGTCCTGAACAGTATTGTTTAAAGCATGCCCCATATGTAAAATTCCGGTTACATTGGGAGGAGGAATAACAATCGTAAAAGGCTTTTTTTTGGGGTCGGGTTCGGTATGAAAGAAGCCTTTATCTTCCCAGAACTTATACCACTTATCTTCGACCTCTTGGGAATTGTATCTTATAGGCAGTTCCATTTTTAAACACAGATTTACAAAAATAATTCTATTTATAAATAGAGAATAATTCAAGAGAAATCAGTAAAACTGAGATTTCTCAGGAAAAACTCCCCACACTTCGTAAGTGTCAAGGAACTCCCTTATTTACTGGAAAATTCAACCTTTGGTTCCTGAGGTTCGGCGGTTATCTCATAAACATCAATTGGTCCTGTTTCTTGTATACACAG
>JAMWCM010000104.1 GCA_023818355.1 Candidatus Omnitrophota bacterium | reverse complement strand
AAGCTCGGAGGATAAATTGCCAGAATAAATGGGTGGGGTTAAACTCAAATATCCCCCAAAATATTGGCTCACCCACTTTCAGAATGTTTACAAAGAAAAAGATAATAATCAATACCCGCAGAATATCGGAAACCTGCCAGCTGACATCAGGAAAATTTTGCGAAAAAAGAGAAATTCCTCCCCTCCACAGAGAAACAAGGAAAGAAAAAGAAAAATATATTCCGAAAATAAAAAGAATAAATCCCAGAAAAAAAGTAATCTTAAGGATATAATAAAGGTGGAGGTTATTCTCAAGTTTTCTAATAAACTCTTCTATAGAAAAATTCTCCCATTGAGTAATTTTTTCTTCCCAGACCTTCTTTATCTCTGAAGGATAGGGGTTAAGCGAAGAAAAAATTACCATAACTAAACTCAAGATAATTAACCAGAGATAAACCCGGTGCTCACAAATAAATTTTTTAAATCCCGATTTATGCATAAATATTTATCCTACCTGCCCCAGTCTTCTAATCCGAAATTTCACCCCCAATTCCTGAGCAATCCCTGCACATTTATTCAAATCTACTTCTGGTAAATCAATAAAAGTAACCGAAACCGAAGGAATGTATTTTTTACATTCCAAGACAAATTCCTTCACCTTGGAAAAAGTTCCCGCACCAAATTGAGGCTGACAGATTTTATGATAATTCTCTTCAGTATCCACATTGAGGCTCACCGAGACCTCATCAATAAGCCCCTTTAACTCCGGAACAATGTTCCTTTTATAAATTAAATTTCCTTGGCCATTGGTATTCAGTCTCACATAGGCATTTTTTTCTTTTAAATACTTTGCCACTTTTTTCACTATCTCCAGCCGCAAAAGAGGTTCTCCATAGCCACAGAAAACCACCTCCCTGTATTTAGAAATATCGTTTAACTCCCTAACAATCTCTTCAAAATCTGGTTCTTGTGCTAATCTCAAATTATGTCCTTTTACATAATCGGTATAGAAACGCACACAGAAGGAACAATTATCCGTGCAACGGTTGGTGATATTGAGATATAAAGAATTTCTTATCGGATAGGCAATCTTAGGTTTAGTTTCCTCAAAAGGAAGTTTAAACAATTGACAGGCATTTAAACTGGTAATCCGAAAGATATCCTCTTCAGTTAAACATTTTAATTTAGCCAGTTCTTTTACCAAATAAACCAGATATGCAGGTTCATTACGCAGACCCCTTTTCCCCTGGGGAGGCAGAAAGGGAGAATCGGTTTCTAAGATAATTTTTTCCACGGGAGTTTCACTTACTATTGCGCGTAAATTTTTTGCCTTGGGATAGGTGATATTGGCGGTAAAAGAAACATAAAAGCCTAAATGGAGAACTTCTCTTAAAAATTCCCTATCTCCAGAAAAACAATGGAAAACCCCTTTTAAGGAAAATTTCTTAATTAATCCCAGAATTTCCTCATCGGCATTCCGGTTATGAACGATTATCGGTAATTTTAATTCTTCAGCCAATTCTAAAAATTGCTTAAAAATTTCTAACTGAATTTCTCGGGGAGAGATATTTCTATAAAAATCAAGACCAATCTCTCCTATCGCCACTACTTTCCCATTCCCTTTAGCCAATTCTCTTATTCTTTTTAAGATATTTTCATCTACATCCTGAGCATAATGGGGATGAATCCCTAAGGAAGTATAGAACTCGGGATAGTGATGGGCGAACTCCAAGCTCTTGAGATTAGAGGAGTAATCGGAAGAAATATTGATAAAATATTTAATCCCCGCTTCTTTTGCCCTCGCGATTACTTCCTCTCTATCCTTATCAAAATCCGGAAAATCCAAATGGCAATGGGTATCAATTAACATAGTCGGGTAAGGAAATTATAGCAAGAAGGAGAGAATTTGTAAAATAAGTTTTTATATTATCCCCGAAAATTTAAATAACTTATTAATGATTTTTAAATGGAGACATTCGGCGCAGACGTTTAACAATGGCAGGAATAACCTCAAGGCAGTAGTCAATTTCTTCTTCGGTATTTGTTTCTCCCAAGGAAAAACGCACTGCTCCCTGGATAACTTCAGAGGGAATTCCCATCGCTTTTAAAACATGAGAGGGTTCTAATGAGCCTGAGGTGCAAGCAGAACCCACAGAAGCACAGATTCCTTTCAGGTCAAGATTAATGAGAATAGTTTCCCCTTCCAGATAAGCAAAGCCCAAATTCAGAGTATTGGGAAGTCTTAAGGTAGGATGTCCAATGGGGTAAATATTTTCTATGCGTGCCATTAAACCCCCCTCAAGTTTATCCCGTAAATACCTAATTCTTTCTCTTTTCTTCTCAAAATTATCAAAAACTAACTCTACCGCCTTACCAAAACCCACGATTCCCGCAACATTCTCTGTGCCTGCGCGCAGTTTTCTTTCCTGATGTCCTCCATGCTGAAGCGGAAAAAGATTTACCCCTTTACGAATGTATAGCGCTCCTATACCTTTCGGTCCGTATATTTTGTGCGCAGAAAGGGATAATAAATCAACACCCAAATCTTCTATTTTAAAAGGGATCTTGCCAAAACTCTGCACCGCATCTATATGGAAATAAATCTCCCTCTCACGGGTAATCCGGGAAATCTCTTCTATGGGCTCAATAGTTCCTACTTCATTATTAGCGTGCATAAGCGTAACTAAAATTGTCTCTTTCTTAATTGCTTTCTTAACACTCTCCGGATCCATCATCCCATATTTATCAACATCTAAGTAGGTAACTTCAAAACCCAGTCTCTCTAAAAACTGACATATGTTTAACACCGAAAGATGTTCAATCTTAGAGGTAATGATATGGTTCCCCTTACATTTATTGGCTAAGGCAACTCCTTTAATGGCGAAATTATTGGACTCTGTTCCTCCAGAGGTAAAAACTAAATCCTCAGAAGCAATTCCCAGACTCAAAGCGATTATCCTGCGTGCTTTCTCCACCGCTTCCCTTGCTTCTCTACCTTTTTTATAAATACTGGAGGGATTACCATACTTATCCTTTAAATAAGGAAGCATCGCCTCCAGAACCTCAGGAGCAAGCGGAGTGGTCGCATTGTGGTCTAAATAGACTATTCTCTCAACCATAACAATTTCAAAATTCCCATTACCAAGCACCAATCTGTTAGTAATTTAGGCATTGAATATGGGTATAATTGGGAGCTAATATTTGGATTAATCTCACATAATCCTTGGGAAAATGGGCTGACCCTTTTCAATCTTTGTGCCAGGTGGAGATAGACCCCATTGGGAAATATCCGCAAAATTCACCTCTCCCCAGCCCCTCCCCTGCCGCAATTGTTTCCAGAGTCTCTGGGCACAATTAGGCATAAAGGGATAGATACAGATGGTTACAATACGCAGGACTTCCATTAAGTTATACATAAAACAAGAAAGCCGGTCTTTCTGTTTTGTGCGAGCAAGTTCCCAGGGACGGGAATCTTCAATAAACTTGTTAGCGAGATTTATCAGTTCCCAGAGAGAGATAAGTATCTGCTGGAAATTCAACTCTTCTATGGCTCCATCTAATTCCTCCGGTAGTTTTTTCAGTTTTTCTTCCAGAATCCTTTCCGGAGGATAAACCGCGGGAATTTCTCCGGAGAAATACTTCTCCAGCATTCCCAAGGTACGGAAATATAAATTCCCCAAATCATTGGCTAAATCGGAATTTATGCGTGAGATTAAAGCGGATTCACTAAAATTACCATCCTGACCAAAAGGAATCTCTCTTAAGAGAAAATAGCGATAAGCATCTTCTCCATAGGTTGCTACCAGCTCCAGAGGGTCAACAATGTTCCCTTTGGACTTAGACATCTTCCCTTCCCCAAGCATCCACCAACCGTGCGCAAAAACAGTTTTTGGTGGTTCAATCCCTATGGCCCTAAGCATAATTGGCCAATAAACCGCATGTTGACGCAAAATGTCTTTCCCTACCAGATGCACATCTGCAGGCCAGAACCTCCCAAATTTCTTTTCATCATACCAGTAACCCACCGCGGAGATATAATTAATCAGGGCATCAAACCAGACATAGGTAACATAGTCAGCATCAAATGGTAGAGGAATTCCCCACTCTAACCGTGCACGGGGACGGGAAATACAGAGGTCGGTTAAAGGGGTTTCTAAGAATTTGAGAATTTCATTTCTCCGTATGACCGGTTTAATAAAACCGTTGTGATTCTTTATAAAATTTATTAGCCAGGGGCGGTATTTTTCCAGATGAAAAAAATAGTTCTTTTCCTTTAACTCTTCAAGAGGCCTTTTACAATCAGGACAAACTGGGGAGGAAAGTTGTGTCGGGGTCCAGAAGGTTTCACAGGGTGTACAATACCAGCCACTATATTCTGCAAGATAAATATCTCCTTTATCATAGAGGATTGATAGAACATACTGAACGGTCTTTTTATGTCTATCCTGAGTGGTACGTAAAAAATCGTTGTAGGAAATAGAAAGTCTCCCCCATAAATCTACAAAACGGGGAGCAACTCTCTCTACAAATTCCTCCGGAGACAATCCTTCCTGTTGTGCCGCACGGAAAATCTTCTGTCCATGTTCATCGGTCCCGGTCAAAAAATAGACCTCCTTCCCTTTAAGGCGCATAAACCGGGATAAACAGTCGGCAGCGATATTGGTATAGGAATGACCAATATGTGGAGAAGCATTTACATAATATAAAGGGGTAGTAATATAGAATTTATCCATAACTCCTCATTTTTT
>JAMWCM010000103.1 GCA_023818355.1 Candidatus Omnitrophota bacterium | reverse complement strand
AATTAAAAGAATTATTAGAGAAATTTAGGGTTAACCGACCATAATGCCACGGTGTGCTTTCGGGGAAAAGGGGTAAAAAATTTTACCCCTTTTTTTATTTTTGTTTACAGTTATCCCAGAGAAAAAATGATATAAGTAGCTGGAAATATTGTTGTTATGATAGGGGACAATTTTTTTGTTCTCTTTTCTCTTTTTTGTAACCAAAGTTACCCTAAAACCATCCCCTCCACCCCAACCCCTCCACCCCTCCCTTTTACACTTCGTAAGTGTATTTTTTCTCCTTGCATAACCATAATAATATGAAATACTTGCTTCGCGAATTTTTCTACACTTACGAAGTGTAAAGGGGGGGTGGGGAGGGAGTTGGCATAAAAATTGCTTAATAAAAGTTGATAATAACGATGATAACTCCACCCCGGGGTGGAAAAAAGGTTTAAAGGAGGTGTTTGAAGATGAAGAGGTTAAAATTGGGTTTAATTTTATCGGTTTTACTGGGGTTAGGAATAACTTATAGTGCCTTAGCAGGATTTAATCCCTTTTTAAATGACCCTCCTGCACAGATTGAGCCAAGTTCTCCTTCAGGAAGTAGTATGGAGGAGATGAACAATCTTTACAATTTATTATCCAATCCTTCCCCGTCCACCCCTGTTTTCATTAATGAACCCGAGCTTCCCGATAACATAGAGGACTGGATGGAATTTCTTTCAAACCCAGATAATTATGAATTTATTTCCCAGTTTATTAAATGGTTAGAGAAAAACCCTTCTAATATAGACGCTTTTGTGAAGTATATCTTAAAGAACTATGAGAGGATGGGAGGACTCTTCAATCAGATACAACGGGAGATAGGCATTTATGGTTTTGTAGGGAAAAACTACAATCTTTATTTAGTTCGTAACAATAATGCTTTTATAGAGCTGGCGATTACGGATAAGGATAATAATCTTCTTTTGGGTGCAGTTTTTAATAGTCAAAGGCAGATGGTTTCCTCTATTAAGCAGGAAGAAGAAAATGATAAAAAAGTATACTCAGTCACCACGCAAGATAAAACTTATAAATCTTATAAATTGGCTTTAGGGAAAGAGATAAGATATGTCCCGGGAGATGGGTATTCTTCCGATTTCTCCTTTTCCCAGGGCACAATGGAGATAAAAATTGATGGAAATTTCCGTCTGGTGGTGGGGGACGGAAGTCTTTTATTGAATGTAAATGGAAGAAAAATAGTTTTACCTCCCGGAAGCCAGATTAAGGAAACCGCTGCGGGTTGGAATGTTACTCTTACTGATAGCACAATAATTTTTATAGATAAAGATGGTTCAACAATGGAAGTAACCCTCCCAAATGGGGTAGGTTCTTTTGCCCTGGATATTTCAGAATTAGTAAAGATTGAGATAGAACAGAAAGAAAATATGCTTACCATTAATGGTTATGAAATTGCAGCGGTCTGTTATGATGAAGAAGGTGATTGTCAGAGAAAAGTTTTATCCTTGAGTATCTCTCAAGCCGGGGGAGTGGTGGTAAAGCAGGGAGAAGCCATAGTTACAGTAAATGGAGCAAAAATTACCTTAAGTAAAGAGATGAGTTTAAGGTTTGAAGGAACCGATGCTATTGTCACAAAAAATGATAAAATAAGTTACAAGATAAATAAAGACGGCTGGGTTTCGCAGATAACCATTGCCGGAATAAATATTCCCCTTCCTCGGGGAGTAAAACCGTCGGATATAGAGATTGATGCAGAAAAGAATAGTGTAACGGTTAGCATAGAGGGAAAGACTTATACATTTAAAATAGAAACAGTAGCAGGTTCTACATCCCTACCTATAGATAGAGTAAACATAGTGCTTCCCACTGATCAGACCTTAGTGCTTCCCCCCGGAGCATCCCTGGCTAATGAGGGAAATAAACTCATAGTAGTTAATGCTAGGGGAGAGAAAATTGCCGAGATTAGTCTTAATGAGGATGGTTCTTTCAGCATAAATGGAATACAATTTGTAATAAATGATGTTAGTGGTTTCCAAGTCTTTTTGGGTATAGATGACAATGGTGGAGTTTGGATAAAGGCAGGAAAGAATGGCGTAGAAGAAACTATTTCCCTACCTCGGGAGACAAAAGTGGTAAATATTTTTAAACAAGGAGATAAGTTAATAATTAGTTATACAGATGATAAAAATAATACCTCTTCCATCGTCATTCAGGGAAATCCTTCGGGGTCTACCACTCCTCAACCCGGTGGCGTTCCTCAAAGTGTTGAAGAGGCCCTGGGATGGCTGGAAAACGGGACAGATACGCAGAAAGAGAATGCCCTGCGATATTTAATGGGAAAATATTCTCAACTTAACTCTGAACAGAAAAATAAACTTGCTGATTTATTAAGCAAACAAGGAATCTGGGATTTACTTTTAAGATTAGGAGGCTGGGAGGATTTTCTGAAGAAGATTTTTGAAGATAGAGTTGTCCGAGATGAGCATAAGCTTCTGCTTGCGGAAAGACTTTTGGGGAAAATTAGTGAATTGCTTAATACAAAAAAAGAATTATTAACGGCAGTTCTTAACTATTTGCTTAAGGCTACACCTGGGCCTTCAGAAGAATACAATCAGATGCAGAATTTACTTGAGCAATACCTTTTGTTGATTTCTCAACAGGCAGGAGGAAGGGATTTTCTAAGAGATTATGTAAGCGCTTTAGCCACCAGCGCTGTAGGAAAAGATAAGCATTCTTCTGAATATAATAAATTGGAGAAAATTATCAAGACAATGTTAAGGTTAGGTTTTAGACATTTCTTAGAGGAAATTGCCTACAAATTATCTGACCCCAATAACCCAGATGTCCAAAAGCAAGCAGCAAAATTAATCTATCAAATTATGTATGATGATTGGCTTAAATGGTTAGAAGAAAATCCTGAGCAACTGGCGGAGTTTTTAAATTGGCTAAAAGAGCATCCTGATAAAATAGGGGATTTTCTTGATTGGATAAAGCAGAGAGGGTCAGATGATAAACTCTGGAATGCCTTTTTAAATCTTCTTACCGCCGGAAATGCAGAGGCTCAGAGAGCGGTGGAGATTTTGCTTAAGCATGATGCAGGAATTAAATTTCTCGCAGAGCTCTTGGAAGGACTAAACTCTCCCCTAAGGAGTGATGAGAGAAAGCGGAGGAATTTAGCCTGGGCTTTAAGAGATTTGATAAATTATTTGTCAACTAAAGCAGAAGGAGGTGATGCGGAAATAAAAAGAGCAGTGGCTGCCCTTTTCTTGGCAATGGCAAGATATGGAAATGAGAAAGCCCTGGGAGCTCTTAAATCCCTGGCAAGAAAAGGAGATATTTCGGCAATCCAAGCCATTCAATATCTGATTACGGATAATGGAAGGAGTGATTTGATTGACTTTCTCATAGAACTTGCTTCTCAATCCCAAGAGTTGAGGAATAAGGTTCTGGAAGCCTTAGGGCTTCTGGTGAAGGATAAGAATGTTGATATGAGGATAAAAGAAGGAGCAATTAGAACCCTCATTGAAATTGCCAAAAGAGGAGCTGATGAAGCAACACAGATTGCCGCGATAAATACACTCTGGGCTTTAGGAATTTGGCTAGCTGACTCAAAAAATGAAAATAGAGGGGAAAGATGGAGAGATTTATTTGATAAGATTATTGAGGGATTAAAGAAAATAATTAACAGTCTACCAGAGAATGTAAAGGCATTGGCTGAAACCGTGCTTAACGACTTGGAGTATAGAAAAAATAATCAGGGTAATCCTACACCTACTCCCACATCAAATCCTTCAAATAACAACAGTTCAAATAACAACAATCGGACAAATCCTTCAGGAACCGGTCCCACCGCCGGATTTAATCTCGGGACAGGAACAGAAGGGAGGGCTCCCAAAGGAAATAATGCGGAAGGAAAAAATCAATCTCCGCGAGGAGAGAATCCGAATAATTCTCTCTCCGCGAGCTTACGCGAAAATATATTCAATAATCCTTCGCTGAGCACACCTCTGCAGAGATTAGAGAAAGCCAAAGGGGCAAGTTCTAAACTTATAGAGCGGTTTAAGAAAGTGGATAAAAGATCCGGGCAGAAGGGCAGAATTCTTAAGAAGAAATTGGAAAAGAAACTGAGAGAAAAGGGTTTATCAGAAGAAGAAATTAAGGAGAAACTGAAGGAATTCTCACAGAAACTTTCGGAAAATGATGAGGAAGCCAAAAAATATCTTGCGGGATTAGGATTTAGTCAAGAAGAGATAGCGAAGGATTTTCAGGATGCGGAAGGATTTTTCTCCGCAGAAGACCAGGAAAAGTATCTCCGAGAAAATTTGGGTATAGAGGGGAAAGAGGCGGAAGAAATTCTAAGAATGACCGATGAATTAGCGCAAATAGAATTTCTCACAGACGCCGGGTTCTCCGAATCCACTGCCAAATTAATTGTCAATCCCGCATTGGTAAAGGATAAACTGGAGGCATTTTTTAATCTGGTTGAAAAAATTGAACAGAAACTAAACTTAGAGGATAACCCTGAGGCAAGGAAAGAGATTGCTGATTTACTTACCGAGGCACTTTTTAATGGAGATATTACCTTGGAGAATGCCCAGGAACTCCTGGATGACCCAGAGAAACCTGGAGAGAAGGTAACTCGTCTGGAGCTACTTCTCCGCGACCTTTTAAAGAGGATTGAGTCCCGGAGCCAATCTGTTTTCAGCCCCTTTCTACCCTAACCCACTTCGTAAGTGTAATTTTCCCCTTGACATAAGTTTATAATTACAATATACTTATTTTGGGCAATTTTTGACACTTACGAAGTGT
>JAMWCM010000102.1 GCA_023818355.1 Candidatus Omnitrophota bacterium | reverse complement strand
TTGGAGGGTGGTGGCTTTGGTAGAACAACTAAAAGTGCTTAAAGAATCTTGGGAGGGAATCCCTGTAGATAATAAGCTTAAAGGTAAGTTTTTTGCTCTTTCTTGTTCTAACTTTAAAATACAACTTTATGCGTGTGAATCTGTGCATCTTCCTGCTTATAAGGGTTCAATGCTCCGAGGAGCTTTTGGGCACGCATTTAGGGAAGTTGCTTGTTCAAATAGGTCCAAAGCGTGTAAAGAGTGTTCTCAAAGATTTGAATGTGCATATTCATATGTATTTGAGACCCCTCCCCCTCCTACTGCTGAAGTTTTAAGGAAATATCCTCACGCACCTCATCCTTTTATAATAGAACCTCCACTTGATGGAAAGAATGACTTTTCGCCAGGTGATATTTTATTTTATAATTTGGTACTAATTGGGCGAGCTATTAAATATCTACCAGTATTTATTTTGACTTTTGAAAGGATGGCGGAAAAGGGATTAGGAGTTGAGCGGGTTAAATTTAGGTTGAGAGAAGTTTTTTGTGAAGATGGCCCGGTTTCCATTCCTATCTATTCTTCAGAGGGTAAAATTATTCACCAAGAATTAATTAGAGAAAAAACTATCGGTCTATCCGATTTTCAAAAGCAGGAGGGAGAATCTCAGTTAGAGCTATCTTTTCTTACCCCTACCCGGCTGAAATATGAGGAGCGGATTCACCATCGTCCAGAGTTTCATATTATAATTCGTAATTTGCTTCGTCGGTTGTCTCTAATGAATTATTACCACGGAAATGTAGAAAATCCAGAGTTGGATTATGCAGGACTGATTAAGAAGGCGGAAGAGATTAAGCTAATTGATTCTGAAATCAGTTGGTATGATTGGGAGCGTTACTCTTCTCGGCAGAAAAGGAAAATAAATATGGGCGGATTTGTAGGGAGAGCAAGATACCAAGGGGATTTTGGGCCTTTTTATGGACTGCTTAAAATGGGAGAGATTCTTCATATAGGGAAGGGAGCGGTTTTTGGACTAGGCAAGTATGAAATTCAAATGAGGGATGGGAAATGAAATTTAAATCTGACAGAAATTATAATACCATAATTTTGGCAGGATTATTACACGATTTAGGTAAACTTTTACAGCGGGGAGAAAGTTATGATGACCAACAAACTAAAGGGAAGCATCCTGAGGTAGGAGCAGAATTTATCAGCAATGAAAAATATAGAGATTTCTTTTCCAAAAGGTTTAATTTTAACCTGTTAGAAACCCTTATAAGAAGGCATCATACTTCCCATTATCCTGATGCACTTTTGGCACAAAAGGCTCAAGATTCTGACCTACCCTATACTCTTTTGATAAGTGAGGCAGATAATTATTCTTCAAAGGAAAGAGGAGAAAAAAATGATAAATTTAAACCTTATAAACTTGTCCCTTTAACTTCAATCTTTAATCACATCAAGATATATGCTAACACCCAGGAATCAAAAGGTTATAAACTTTCCATCACTTATAAACCATCCGAATGTTTCCCTAAATCTTTTGATAGCTTTAACGAAGGTGAATATAACGAACTTATAAGTGCTTTTAAATCCAAATTTGACAGTTTAATAGACATAATTGACCCAAATAATGAAGATATGGTTTATTCAGTATTATATAATCTTCTTTTAGAATTTGGTTGGTGTGTCCCAAGTAATACCCAAGAAGATGAGCCTGATGTTTCTCTTTTTGACCATTTAAAAACAACAAGTGCAATCTCCGCCTGCCTGTTTCAAACCCTATACCCCTCTCTATCGGAATTGATAAATAAACAATCAAATTTTAGAGACCTTATAAGAGATTATGAAGAGAAAAATAACGGATTATTTGTTTTGCTTATGGGAGACCTTTCGGGCATCCAAGACTACATTTTTGCTCTGGCTAAAGTTGGCGCAGGTGCAATCTCCAAAAGGCTCCGTGCCCGGTCTTTTAAGCTGGCTATGATTTCTCATTGGGTGAGTTATAAAATCCTAAAGCAATTTGAACTACCCTATGCCAATTTGATCTCCGCCTCTGGTGGCAATTTCGTTATTCTGCTTCCGAATTTGCCTAATATAAATGATGAATTAGAAAAGATTCAGAAAGAACTTGATGAGCATTTGATGAAGCAATTTTCTGGAGAAATAGCTCTTCATCTCGCCTGGATTCCTTTTGCCAGTAACCAATTTTCTCAAACCGAGTTCCCAAAGCTTTTAGAGGAAGCCCATAGCAGGCTAAAAATTAAAAAGAATAAACCTTTCTATAATATACTGGTTCAAAATGGTAATTGGGATGAAGCAAAATTTGTCTTCTCCCGTTCCATAGATAGCGAAGATAAGGTCTGTGTTATATGCAGAAGGCATCCAGGTGAATCAGACCCCAAAGAAGACAATCAGATAGTATGCAACTCCTGTAAGAACGACCGAGAGCTGGGGACCAAATTGGTTAATGCTAAAGGAGTGGCTTTTTATGAAAATGACCCCGGGCAAGCTATTCCTATTCTAGACGCCTTTTTTGTTCCCTTAACAGAAATATCCAATGCTCCCGGAAAACCTCTTTTTATTTTATCCTTTGAACCAGCTAGTCTTGAAACCGATGTTAAAGCTCCTACCTTTCCTAGCTTCATAGCCAATCATATTCCAAAAGCGGACTCAAATAACTTTTGTGAAAATTGCGACAATTATAAAGATTGTGAATTGGAGGAAAAACCTTTGGAAAAAAATCAAAACCTCCTTTTTGAATGCATTGCCCAGAAAGCCAGAGGAAGAAAATATCTCGCTATGCTTAAGGCAGATGTTGACAATTTAGGAGAGCTATTCAAAGAAGGACTTAAAGACCGAGGCTCCATCTCCCGTTATACCACCCTTAGCAGAATGTTGGATTTATTCTTTTGCGGCTGGATTCAGGAAACGATAGCGGAAAAATATCCCTTGCTCTATATGGTCTATTCCGGTGGAGATGACCTGATGATTATCGGACCCTGGGACCAAATTATTGAATTTAGCATAGAACTTGATAAGGAATTTAAAAGATTTACTGGCTATAATCCGGATTTCCATTTTTCTGCTTCTATAATCATTGGCACCCCCCATACCCCGGTCAATTTTATTGCCAGAAAGGCTGATGAGATGCTAGAGTTAGCTAAACATAAAGATGATGAGAAAGACAAACTTTCAGCTCTTGGAGACCTGATTAAATGGGAAAAAGTTGCCCTCAGTTTAAAAGAGGCAAAAAAAGTGGCTAACTGGATAAATAATGATAAAATCAGCGTCTCTTTTGTGAGAAACCTTTTATATTATTCTCACCTTTTTGAACAATATCAGGAAACTCAAAAAGCGGATTATCTTCGCTTCATTCCATTACTTACTTATGATATTGCCAGAAATTTACCAAAATTAGATGATGAAGATAAAGAAAAACAGGAGGTTAGACAATGGGCAGAAACACTTAAAAACCAAGCAAGTGCACTTAAAGGCGAGAAAATTACCAGACTAAAATTCATTTCTACCTATGCCCTAATGGCAAAAGAAGAAAATAAATAAAGAAAAGGAGGAGAAAAATGAACCATAAGAATCAAAAACAAGATTCTAATCCAGATGGCGATTTCAAATACTTTGATAACGGATTTTTTGAAGACAAGGATAAAACCATCATAAAGAAAGAACTTCTTGACCAAAAAGCAGAAGAAATAGCAAAAAATCTTCAATCCGGATTAACTTCTGCCCAACTCAGGAAATTTTACCACGATGCCAAGACTATTCAGCGAAGGATAGAATTAGAGGGAAATAATGAAGAAATATTCAAGAAATATCTTCCTGAAATCAAAATGATAAAAGCTAAAGCCGCCTATGCGTCAAATCCTAAAAAACCTAAAATTCCAAAGAAATTTAATGATTTCCTTACTGCAGGAATAAAAAAAATTGAAGATTATAAAGACTTTAAGGCTTTTATGAAACATTTTGAAGCGGTGGTTGGATATCTTTATGGCTTTGAATTGAAAGAAAGATAATTAAAAAAGGAGGTAAAAAATGGAACTTTTAAAATACTATACCTTAAAAGGAAAAATTGAAGTCCTTACCGGACTACATATTGGAGCCGGTTCAGAAATAATAGAAATAGGAGGAATGGATAATCCAGTAATTAAACATCCCATAACCAAAGAGCCTTATATTCCTGGCTCATCATTGAAAGGAAAAATAAGAGCACTTTTAGAATGGTATGAGGGAAAAGTAAATGATAAGGGGGATGTTCATAGTTGTGATAAAACTGAAAATGCTAAAAACTGTCATATTTGTAGAATTTTCGGGGTTTCTGCTTCTGAAAAACTTGAAATTCCTACCAGGGTAATCTTCCGAGATTGTTTTCTTAACGAAGAGTGGAAAAAGAAAATTTTTGAAAGAGAATTAGAATTAGTTGAGGAGAAAAGAGAAAATACTATTAATCGGATATCTTCAGTGGCGAATCCTCGGTCTATGGAAAGAGTGCCTCCGGGAGCAATATTTGATTTTGAGCTAAATTACAGAATTTTTAATACCAAGATTGATAATGAAAATTTTGATAATGGAAAAATTGATGAGGAATTTTTTTCAACTCTATTAACTGGTTTAAAACT
Source organism: Candidatus Omnitrophota bacterium (assembly GCA_023818355.1). Taxonomy (GTDB): domain Bacteria; phylum Omnitrophota; class Gorgyraeia; order DTHP01; family DTHP01; genus DTHP01. The sequence goes on along the minus strand of JAMWCM010000102.1, from coordinate 185 downwards.
CTTGGAAATGGATTATTTAGGTGGATCAGGAACCAGAGGTTATGGAAAAATTAAATTTATTAAAGAGCTCATGCTAGATAAAGGCGATGGTCCCAAAGATATACTAGATGACTTTGATAAAATTAAGCTTAACAAAAATATTGAAGAGAAAAAATCATGACCTACTTTCGCTTAATAATAGAACT
>JAMWCM010000101.1 GCA_023818355.1 Candidatus Omnitrophota bacterium | reverse complement strand
AGAAGTGCAGATTACCCCTGGAAAACCTCTATAATTTTTAAAAGCCGGGATTGCTCCCAAACGCCCAAAGATTTCTTCCGCCTTTTCTGCCAGCTCATAAGTAGAAATCCCTTCTTTTATCCGAGAAGATAATTCGGCAATCACCAAAGCCACAATTTTCCCTGCTTCACGCATGAGATTCAGTTCGTTCACCGATTTTATGAAAATCATTACTTTTTAAATTAAATCCTTTCTTTCCAAAAAGTAAAACGAGCTCCTTATATACTTCTTGAGCATCCTTATTAGCATCTATGGTATGTAAGATTCCTTTGGCTCTATAAAATTCTATCAATTCTGCGGTCTGTTGCAAATATACCTCTATCCTCTTGCGCACCGTCTCTTCTCTATCATCTTCCCGCTGAGATAACCTTCCTCCACATTTATCACAAACCCCTTCTTTTTTGGGAGGCATATTTTTTAGATGATAGTTCATCCCGCATTGGGAACAGACAAGCCTTCCGCGGAGACGTTCAATTATCTTCTCTATAGAAGTTGCAAAATATAAAACCAGGTCAATCTGCTTATTCATTCCCTTCAGCAAATCCTCAAGTCCCTGAGCCTGTTTTAGTGTCCGCGGGAAGCCATCTAAGATAAAACCAATTTTTGTATCTGCAGAGGATAAACGGTTCTCTATGATTTCCAGAATAATCTCATCGGGAACAAGTTCTCCCTTTTCCACAAAAGGTTTAACCTTTCTGCTGAGTAAAGAGTCTTCCTGCAAAACCTGTCTTAACATATCTCCTGTAGAAATATGGGGAATACCCAATTTTTCTTTCCATATTTCTGCCTGTGTTCCCTTCCCTGCCCCCGGTGGACCTAAAAGTATCAGTTTCATTAAACTCAATTGTGCTGTTGAGAGTTAACCCAGAACTCAATAACCCCTAACGCTTATCTTCTTCCCCGCACCCTTCCTTTTTTCATAAATCCTTCATAGTGGCGCATCAGAAGGTGAGATTCAATCTGACGCATCGTATCCAGAATTACTCCCACCACAATTAACAATGCAGTCCCCCCAAAAAAACTGGCAATTAAATAGGGCACTTTAAGCCAGGCACCGATTAAATCTGGAAAAACCGCAATCACAGCTAAAAATATTGCCCCGGCTAAGGTTACGCGTGTCATTACATAATCCAGGTAGTCAGAAGTGTTCTTACCCGGTCTAACTCCGGGAATAAAACCTCCGAACCTCTGCATATTTTCAGAAATCTCTAAGGGGTTAAAAGTAACTGCAGTATAAAAGTAACTGAAAAAAATAATTAAAATAGTATAAAGAATGGTATAGAGCCAGTGCCCGCGCAAAAGTTGTGCGGCCAGTGCCTGAAATCTGGGATTAGGGATAAAGCCTGCCAAGGTTGCCGGGAAAAGGATAATTGATTGTGCAAAGATAATGGGAATAACCCCTGCCTGATTAATTCTTAAAGGTAAATAAGTGCTCTGCCCTCCATACATCCGATGTCCAATAATTCGCTTAGCATATTGCACAGGAATTTTTCTCTGGGCTTGCGTAATGATAATCACGGCAATAGTTACCGCAATCAACAACCCCGCCATTACTAAAACTACAAAAGGTTGTAATTGCCTGCGGGTGGGAGAAAAAGGAGATAAAAGGAGAAAAAGTTGATATACTGCGGTGGGAATACGCGAAGTTATGCCAATGGTAATAATTAAAGAGATGCCATTGCCTATACCCCGGTCACTGATCTGCTCCCCTAACCACATCAGAAAAACCGTCCCCGTGGTCAAGGTAAGCAGAGTAAGGAAACGGAATCCCCACCCCGGATGAGGAACAATCTGCATCCCCTGAAAATGGGCGGGATTTTCCAGCCAGAGACTGATGAAGAGAGACTGGATAATCCCTAAGAGAACAGTTCCGTAGCGCGTATACTGAACAATCTTTTTTCTCCCCAGTTCCTCCTTTGCCAGTTTTTCAAAATAAGGGATTACTGCCGTAAGGAGCTGTAAGATGATGGAAGCAGAAATATTGGGCATAATCCCCAGGGCAAAAATCGTCAGCCGTTCCATCGCTCCTCCACTGAACATATTCATAATTCCAAAAAGAGTTCCTCCCTGGGTCTGTCTAATTTTTTCAAAAAATTCTGCCAGGGCTTTACCATCTATTCCTGGGGTAGGGATATAGCAACCTATACGGTAAACCACCAGAGCCCCCAAGGTAAAGAAAATTCGCTTCCTCAACTCCGGTATCTTTAAGGAATTAAAAAATGCTTCCAGCATGGTTATGCACCAATTAACTCAAAACTCGCCTGAGCCTTCTTTATCTTCTCTATTGCCTGCTTACTGAATTTATGGGCACAAATGGTTAAAGGTTTACTCAATTCTCCTTCCCCTAAGATTTTTACCGGTAAGCTCAATTTACTAATTAAACCTCGTTCTTTAAGTATCTCGGGGGTCACCTTTTCCTCTTTTGCAAATTTCCGGTCAAGCATACCTAAGTTAACAATCTGGAATTCCTTGGCAAATTTATTTACAAATCCCCGCTTGGGAATTCTCCGGATAAGGGGCATCTGCCCTCCCTCAAATCCAGGCCTTAATTCAAAACCTGTTCTTGCCTTCTGCCCCTTCTGTCCTCTCCCCGAGGTTTTCCCATGTCCCGAACCCGTGCCCCTACCCAAGCGTTTCTTAGTTTTTCGTTTTATTTTCGGTCTTAAAGTGTGAATTTTCATCACTCTCTCCCGGTGAAAAAGATTTTATTTTTTTCAAAGCAATAAGTGTGGCTTTGGCAATATTCAGCGCATTCTTTGAACCCAGGGATTTGGCAAGAATATCTTTAATACCCGCTAATTCACAGATTGGCCTTACCGAACTTCCGGCAATTATCCCTGTCCCTGGTCCTGCAGGTTTAAGGAAAACATCCGCTGCCCCGAAATGCCCATATACTTCATGGGGAATGGTTCCCCCTTTGAGATTCACGGTAAAGAGATTTTTGTGGGCATTATTTACTGCTTTACGGATAGCATCCGCAACCTCATTGGCTTTACCAAATCCCAAACCTACTTTCCCTTTTCCATTCCCTACAACTGCTAGGGCACTGAAAGAAAGTTTTTTACCTCCTTTATGAACCTTTGCCACCCGATTTATCCTTATCACTTTTTCCTGAAACTCTGACTCGGGAGTATCCATCTTTTTTTCTAACGCTTCTTTAACATCCATCTTAGAACTCAATCCCTCCTTTTCTCACGGCCTCTGCAAAAACCTTTATTCTCCCATGATAAAGATAACCTCCCCGGTCAAAAACAACTTTGGTAATCCCTTTCTCTTTTACCTTCTCGGCAAAGATAGTTCCCAAAATCTCCGCCGCCTTTAGATTTCCTCCTTTAGGCGCATGGTTGCGAAACGCTTTACTCAAAGTAGAAATCCCCAAGACCACCCGTTTGTTTAAATCATCCACCACCTGCGCCATAAGATTTTTATGGCTCCGATGAACCACTAGGCGTGGTCTTTCAGGAGTCCCAAAAACTTTTTTGCGTATCCGTCTATGTCTCCTTATCCTTCCCCATTCTTTTCTCTTCATCTCAGAAATATTTTTTATATAATCGTCTTCCCTTAAGCAACTGCCTTCCCCGCCTTCTTGCGCACATATTCTCCCACATACCTTATCCCCTTACCTTTATAAGGTTCGGGTTTGCAAATGGCTCTTATCTCCGCGGATACTTCGCCCACTTTCTGCTTATCTATTCCTCGGACAATTATCTGTGTAGGCTTTGGCGTTTCAATGGTTATTCCCTCAGGAATAGGGAAATTCACCGGATGAGAAAAGCCTAAGTATAAAACCAGACTCTTCCCACTCACCTGTGCCCGATAGCCAATACCCACAATCTCCAGCTCTTTAGCAAAACCTTCAATCAGTCCTTTAATTATATTGGCTATCTGGGAGCGGGCTAAACCGTGCCAAGCCTTATTTTGTTTCTCATCCGATGTCCGTGTGAGAAGCAGTTTATCTTCTTTCAATATCGCTTTTATCCCCGGAGGAAGAGAATAGCTTCTCTTTCCTTTTGGTCCCTCTATAAACACATTCCCTTCATTTAGGGTAATCTTTATCTCCCTGGGAATTAAAATTGGACGTTTTCCTAACTTAGACATCTCACCAGACCTTACAGATATACTCTCCCCCCAAATTCAATTTCCTTGCTTCCCGGTCAGTCATAACTCCTTGGGAGGTAGAGATTATTCCTATACCATAGCCACTTAAAACTTTTGTAGGGTCATCTTTTTTTACATAAATCCTTCTCCCGGGAGTAGAAACCTGCTGGATATCCGTAAGCACAGATTTTTTATCGGGAGTGTATTTGAGATAGAGACGGATAATTCCCTGCCTCTGGTCATCTATCTCCCGAAAATCCCTAATATAACCCTCTTGTTTAAGGATTTTAACGATGGCTAAAATTAATTTTGACTTTCTTACATCTATGGTCTCTTTGCCAGCTTTTACCGCATTTCTTATCGCGGTAAATACCTCTGACCTTATGTCTACAGACACATATTCCCCCTTTTTTCTTTAGGCGTTACTTCAATAATCTCTTATTATAGAGCCTACCAGCTCGCTTTCTTAACCCCCGGAATTTCTCCCCGCGAAGCCATTTCCCGGAAACAAATCCGGCAAATACCAAAGTCTCTTAAATAACCCCTGACCCTTCCGCAGAGTTGACAGCGATTGTATCCTCTTACTCGAAACCGGGGGGTCTTTTTTTGCTTGACAATCAATGCTTTTCTTGCCATATTAATTATTCCGTCTCCCGGAAAGGCATACCTAAAAGTTTCAATAAGAGAAAACTCTCCTTTTTATCCTTCGCCTT
>JAMWCM010000100.1 GCA_023818355.1 Candidatus Omnitrophota bacterium | reverse complement strand
ATGTAGGACATCAGACTTATACCCATAAACTGATTACCGGGCGTCTTTTTTCTTTTGAAACTTTGCGCCAGTTTGGAGGTTTAAGTGGCTTCCCCAATATTGATGAGAGTGCTTACGATACTTTTACCGTGGGACATGGTTCAACCGCCATTTCCCAAGCCTTGGGGATGGTTTGTGCAAGAGACATAAGAGGAACAAAGGAAAAGATTGTGGCGGTGGTCGGGGATGGTTCATTGCAGGGGGGGATGGCATTTGAAGCCTTAAATCAGGCAGGACATTTACAAAAAGACATTCTGGTAATCTTAAATGATAATGAGTGGTTCATCTCTCCAGGGATAGGGGCGATGAGTAAATATCTTAACCGTATTTTAACCAATCCTATTTACAATCGTATTCATAAAGATGTGGAAAACTTAATGAAGAAAGTTCCGCGCTTTGGTTTTCCGGTTTATTTATCCGCCAAAAAATTGGAGAAGAGTTTAAAAAACTTACTTGTTCCGGGGATTATTTTTGAAGAGTTAGGCTTTCGTTATTTTGGACCTTTTTCTGGGCACGACCTTTCCCTTCTCATTTCTACTTTAAAAAATGTGGCAGAGATGAAAGGTCCCTGTATTGTACATGTAGTTACAAAAAAGGGTAAAGGATTTAAGCCTGCCGAAGAAAGACCGGCTTTCTTTCACAGTGCTCCCCCATTTGATATTACCACCGGTGAATCACTTTTTAGGAAAGAGAAAACTTTCACCCAAACCTTTGGAGAAAAGGTAATAGAGTTGGCGGAGAAAAATCCAAGGATAGTCGCCATCACCGCCGCGATGACCGATGGGACAGGTTTGAGTGATTTCTCCCGGAAATTCCCCCAACGTTTTTTTGATGTGGGTATGGCCGAGCAACATGCGGTGACCTTTGCCGGGGGATTGAGCAAAGGGGGATTAATTCCCGTTGTTGCCATTTATTCTACCTTTCTTCAACGCGCTTATGACCAGATAATCCACGATGTCTGTTTGCAGAGACTGCCTGTAGTGTTTTGTCTTGACCGGGCGGGGATTGTGGGTGAAGATGGTCCTACACATCAGGGTATTTTTGACCTTTCTTATTTAAGTCACATTCCTCATCTGGTAGTTATGGCCCCCAAAGATTTTGCAGAACTGGCAGAAATGTTGGAATTTGCTGTTTCTCTTAATCTGCCGGTAGCCATAAGATACCCTAAGGGAGGGATAGTTTTTAGTAAAAAGAGGCTTTCTCTTTCCCCTATAGAATTGGGTAAAGCAGAGATATTAAGGGAGGGAAAAGAATTGGTTATTTTAGCCATTGGGAGTATGGTTTATCCGGCTTACGAAGTTTCGGAATTATTTAAGAAAGAAGGTATAGAGGTAGGAGTGGTAAATATGCGTTTTGTTAAACCCTTGGATGAAAATTTATTGAAGAATTTGAGTAAAAAATTTGATTATTTTGTTACCCTTGAAGAGAATACGCTAAGCGGTGGCTTGGGAGCAAAGATTTTGGCTCTTTTTGAGAAAGAAAACTTAGGAAGAAAGAGGATGCTTAATCTCGGATTACCCGAAGGATTTATTACCCAGGGTAAGAGAGAGGAACTTCTGGATTTCTATGGTTTGTCTCCCCGAAAGATTAAAGAGACAATTCTCTCTTGGAGAAAAGAAAATTTCTATATAGAGGAGAAAGAATATGGCATATATCAAAATAGATAAAGAGAAATGTAAAGGTTGTTTACTCTGTGTGGTTAATTGTCCTAAAGGGTTGATTGTGCAGGATGAAGAAATAAGTATACGCGGAGTGGAGATGGTTAGTTTTCAGGATAAAGATAATGAATGCAGTGGATGTGCTTTCTGTGCCTTGATGTGTCCCGATGTTTGTATTGAGGTTTATAGATAGTTATTTTGTTAGAAGATGAAAGAAAGAATTTTGCTCTGTGGTAATGAGGCGATTGGTGAAGGAGCAATTCAGGCCGGATGTCAGTTCTATGCGGGTTATCCTATTACTCCCCAGAATGAACTAACCGCCTATATGGCCAGAAGGATGAATGAAGAAGGGAGGGTTTTTATTCAATCGGAGAGTGAAATTTCTGCGATAAATATGGTCTTCGGAGCATCACTTGCCGGGGCAAGGGCGATGACCTCTTCTTCCAGTCCGGGAATAAGTTTGAAACAGGAGGGTATTTCCTATCTTGTGGGTTGTGAACTTCCCGCAGTAATCATCAATATTATGCGTGGAGGACCGGGGCTGGGGAACATTGCTCCTAGTCAGGCAGACTATTTTCAGGCAACAAAAGGAGGAGGACACGGAGATTATCATACCATTGTCCTTGCTCCCTCCTCTGTAGAGGAGGCTTTTTCTTTAACTTTCCTTGCTTTTGATTTGGCAGATTTATATCGTAATCCCGTAATCATCTTGGGAGATGGGGTTTTGGGACAGATGATGGAACCGGTTTCTCAAATTCAAAATTCAAGACCCAAAGTTAAAAATTACTCCAAGGATTGGATATTGAACGGATGTAGAGGAAGGAACCCCAGGATAATTCGCTCCCTTTTACTGGGAGAGGGAGAATTGGAAAAGCATAACCAGAGACTTCAGAAAAAGTTCAAAGAAATTAAAGAAAAAGAGGTTCGTTTTGAGGCATTATATCTGGAAGATGCAGATTTTATCCTGGTTTCTTATGGCACAGTTAGCCGAATATGTAAAGCAGTGGTAAGCAATTTGCGCAGTTTAGGTAAAAAAATAGGGCTCATTCGTCCGGTTAGCCTCTGGCCATTTCCTGAAGAGATTATTAAAAAAACAGCAAAGAGATTAAAAGGGATTCTTGTGGTGGAAATGAGTGCAGGGCAGATGCTTGAAGATGTAAAAATTTCTGTAGAAGGAGCTTGCCCAGTTTATTTTTATGGCCGGATGGGAGGAGGGGTTCCCACTGAAGAAGAGATTTTTAAACAGGTTATTGCGTTATAGAGTTGTAGAGTTATTGTTTTTATAATGGAAAAGACATTTTCCCGTCCCAAAAGCATGCGGAATGTGGTTATGCATTATTGTGCAGGTTGTGGACATGGCATTGTGCACCGTTTAATCTGTGAGGTAATAGATGAGTTTAAAATTAGAGAAAAGACAATCGCCATTGCTCCTGTGGGCTGTGCAGTTTTAGCCTATGACTACTGGGATTTTGATACCACGGAGTCAGCCCATGGCCGTGCTCCAGCAGTGGCTACGGGAATAAAACGCATTCTTCCCGACAGGATTATCTTTACCTATCAGGGAGATGGAGACCTGGCAGCTATTGGTACCGCAGAAATTATCCATACCGCCAATCGGGGAGAAAATATCACAGTTATTTTTGTGAATAATGCGGTTTACGGAATGACCGGAGGACAGATGGCTCCCACAACAATCTTGGGGCAGAAGACTGAGACTACACCCTGGGGAAGAGAACCGAAAAGTGATGGATATCCTTTAAAAATTTCCGAGATGCTTTCTTTATTACCTGGGGTAGTCTACATAGAAAGGACAGCAGTAAATAATGCCAAAAATGTCTTATTGACAAAAAGAGCAATTAAGAAAGCATTTCTCAATCAGATAGAAAACAAAGGTTTTTCTCTGGTAGAGGTGCTTTCTTCCTGCCCCACATACTGGCATATGTCGCCAGTGGAGGCGATGAAGTGGATAGATACAGAGATGACAAAGTATTATCCTTTGGGAGTGATTAAAAATAATTGCTAAATTATCAAAATGAAGGAAGAGGTAATCTGTGCGGGTTTTGGAGGACAGGGGATTATGGTTTTGGGTAAAATCCTTGCCTTGGCGGCAATGAAAGAGGATAAGTTTGTCACCTGGATGCCCTCTTACGGTGCAGAGGTAAGGGGAGGGACCGCCCATTCAATGGTGGTTATTTCCGATAGAGAAATCACCTCACCGGTGATCACTAACCCTACCACGGCAATAGTAATGAATCAACCCTCTCTGGATAAATTTCTACCTAAGACTAAAGCGCAAGGCTTGGTTATTGTCAATACCTCTTTAGCTAAAGTCAATCCTACGCGCAAGGACTTAGAAATCCTAAAAGTTCCGGCTACAGAGATGGCTGCAAAATTGGGAAACATTAAGGTTGCCAATATGATAATCTTAGGTGCCTATTTGGCCAAGAGGAAAACTCTTTCTTTAGAAAGTGTACTTAATGCCCTCCCGGAGACTATATCCGCTGAATTCTTAGAATTGAACGAAATTGCCTTAAGAACTGGATTTAATTTATAAGAACCCCAATTTTTGCCACCCCTGCGGAGGCTGAGATACATAGGTAACACTCATGGTATAATAAAAAGATTAGATATGATACCGGAGGTTACCTATGAAAAGAAGTTTTAGTTTTTACTTTTTTAAGCGTAAGCCAATTAAATTGGGGGATGAGTTTTCAAGGTGGAGGGGAGTAGCTGAGCTTCTAAGATTAACGGCTAAGGAGAGATTAAGGGTAGAGTGAAAGAGAGTAAAGAGAATGTAGAGAGCTTAAGAGATATATTTTAACCGCAGTAGACTATGCTTCTAAATTTGGCTATGCGAGGATGTATAGAAATAAAAGTTCTAAGGTAGCAAGAGATTTTCTTTATCGTTTACAATACCTTATAGATCAACCCATAGAGAATATACAAACAGACAATGGTAGTGAGTTTGCGCATTATTTTGAAGAAGCAACCAAGGAATTAAAGATAGAGAGATATTTTTCGCGAGTAAAGACACCGAAAGATAACCCTGAAGCTGAGAGATTTAATGAAACCTTAGAATACGAATGGTTATATGATGGCAATTTAGATTTAGATTGTGAGAGGTTTAATAGAAATTTAACCGAATGGTTAATAGAATATAATTTTAATCGGCCACATAAAA
>JAMWCM010000008.1 GCA_023818355.1 Candidatus Omnitrophota bacterium | reverse complement strand
TCCTTTAATTCTTTTTCCAAAGCAGGAGGAAGAGATTTTCCTTTCTCGGTTAAACCAAAGACAATCTCTTCTTCAAGGTAAGGAATTAGTTTTACCAAAATTTGACCCTTTACATAACCCTTTTGGACTTCTTCTTCACTGAATAATCCTTTATTCTCAGAAAATCCTGACTTGAGTAAAATTAAGCCTGAAAAAAGTCCCAGAAATAAAAATAAAACCCCTTTTCTCACCCTCTTCATCTTTCCCTCCTTTCTTTAAACTCAGGGTAATTTTCATTTCTCTTCCTTCCCTATAAAATATACCACATTTTTCCTCTTTTGTCAATAAACTATTTTCCTATAAGGATTACTCCCAGAGAAATCAGGATTACCCCCAGCCAGCGTAAAAAACTTACATTTTCCTTGAAAATTATCCAGGAAAGGAAAACAATAAAAACATATCCCAGACTAATCATCGGATAGGCATAACTTAATTCCACGCGCGAAAGCACAATCAGCCAGATAAGACTACTTAAAAAATAGAAGAGAAAGCCTAAAAGCACAAAGGGACTCTGGATAATATGGGGAAACAATTTAAAAAAATTTCCTCCAAAACCAAGCATACCCTGCTTCAAAAAAATCTGTCCCAGAACTCCCAAGCCTACGGAAACGAGAATCAAATAAAACGACCCCATCTCTCTCCTCCTTTTTATTTAAGGTCATGTTGAAAATATTTTCTCTATATTTTCTATTGGTTTCGGAGTTATATCCTTAGAAGATAAATGACATCGCCTTACGCCAGACGATATACATCCCAAATCTTTAACCGACAACCTCTGTGCAAAACCCGAGTTTTGAGCAACCCTCATTTATAAATCCCTCTCAAAAGATTAATTTTTACATAAATTAAATCTAAGAAAGTTCGGAAAGCATCTCTTATAGGTCTTATTCTACTTACCGGAGAATTAATCCAGATAACTGGAATCTCCTCTATTTTGTATCCCAGTATCTTAGCAATGGTCAATATCTCAAAATCAAAACCGAAAAGTTTAACCCTTTGTCGGGGAAAAATTTCCTGTGCCGCCATTCTGGGAAAAAGCTTAAAACCACACTGTGTATCTTTTATACCTATAGGGAGTATCTTCTGAATCAGATAGTTTCCCAAACGCCCAATTATAATGCGAAACTTAGGCTGTTTTATCATGATTTTGCTTCCTTTTAAATATCTTGAGCCAATTAATATTTTATCCTTCCCTAATCTATGGAGAAATTTTTCCAATTCTTCAATGGGGGTTGAATTATCCGCATCGGTAAAAAGAATATATTCCCCTCTTGCGGCCAAGACTCCTCTTTTCACAGCCGCCCCTTTCCCCTGGTTAGTAGAATTACTGACTATCTTGAGATTGGGTATATCCAATTTTTGTATTACCTCTATAGTCCTATCAGTGCTTCCATCGTCAACCACAATAATTTCACTTCTGAAATTTTTCCTCTCCACATAATCTTTAATCTTTCTTAAGGTATTCGGTAGACGATTCTCCTCATTATAGGCGGGGATGACAATAGAAAGATAATATTTATTCTGAGCAATAAAATTTACCTGCATTATTTTAATTAAGGGATCATATGTTTTGCCTTGAGGAGAAAGTAACTCACGGGGTCATAAATTCCCCAATACACAAACAAATGATAGAAATTTATAAAATCAAGTAAGGATATAATAATAACCAAACTAATCCAGAAAGCTCTACCGTGCCTCAGAAATATTCTTTCAGATAGATTTTTTAACATGAGTACTGAAAATAAACGCATGGGCATATCAAGGATAATAATAAACCTTACACTTTTAGAAAAAATATTAAATAGGAAAAAGATTGTAACAATCATCAATAATAAATATAGAAGTAATTCATCATCTGCTTTTGCTGGAGAGAAAGAAAATATAAACCCAATAGTTAAAATAACTACCCCGGGAGAAAGCAAGAGGAAATCAATAATATAACGATACCAAGGTCCTGACTGAAAAGAAAGAGCATATGGATTTGTTTTAGGCGAGTAGAGACTTATCTTTATCGTCTCCACTATATACGAGAATCCTCCTAAAATAATATAAACTATCCCCACCATAGCAAAAGGGAGAATAGATGCACACAGATAATCTTTAAGATAAACATCCCTTTTTAAAAATACCTTACGAAATAGCAGAAAAATGATGAAAAATGGGGATAATAACACCGCTGTCTCTTTAATTAGGATTGTATAAAAAAAAGTAAAGGTAAAGAGGATGTATTTTAGACAACTCCTTTCTCTTAAGAACTCCCAAAAAAGCCATAGAGAAAGCGCTGAAAACATATTTAATGTACTTTCTATCAGGGCGCGTTTTGCCATTGCCATATTCAAAGGTGAAAATGTTAGAATAAACATTGTTAAGAGAGCTATCCTTTCATCAAAATACTTCCTTAAGAAATAAAGAGAAATGCCCAAAAAAAGAGCGTAGGAAAATAGGGAAAGATATACTAAATTCAGAACTGAGTTTCCAAAGAGCTTCAGCAAAAGAGAAGATAAAATTATAAAACCAATTCTAATGGGACTGGGATAAATCCATTTTTCTTTATTCTCAACATAATCTCTAAATAAGTATGCAAATCCAGAAATGCCTTTATCATTTATATACTTAGCATAATTAAAATAATAACTTTCATCGGGCCCGGGAATAAAATTAATGTATTTTAAACTAAGAAAAAGCACAGTTAAAGAAATGGTAAGTATAATTAAAAAAATCAGAATATAGGCTAGAGAAGAAATTTTTTTAAAGAGTGAACTCTCTACCATTTTGATTAAAAATTGAGAATTTAGCTATCCTATAACTTCAAAACTATTAAAATGCCCAGCGTCCTAAGGTAAACTGTATAGTAAATATACTCAAAAGGAGACAAGAGGAGAATATAAAAACATAATTAAATGTTTGTCTCCTCCCCCATAAAGCAAAGGCTAAGAAAATAGGAAAGAGAGCTAAGGTATAACGGGGAATGGATAGCCAGAAAGATACAGATGTAATCCCTACCCAATTAGATAGAGAATAAACTCCATAGGATAAACGAATACCGAAAGCAAAAAGAGAGCCGGTCAATCCTATAAGCGCAAAGAAACTCTCCATCAAACTTACCATAAATTTTTCATAAGGAGTTCGCCAGAAAAATCCTGCAAGAGCGTTTAAAAATCCCTTCCCAGGGAAAGAAGGAGACTTATACCAATGAGACCTTTGCATCTCTAAAAAAGCAAAGAATTTACCATGAATAATATAATTTATTCTTAAATAAATCAAAAATGCAAAAATAGGCAAAAATAAGCTCAGGATATCAACTTTAAATCGGCGAAAATTAAACCCTTTCTGATATAGGTATTCTACCAAAAGAGCGCTGAAAAGAAAAATACCAGCGATACGCGTCAAACAGGCAAAAAAAACCAGAAATCCCGATAAAAACCATCTTCCTTTACGGGCATAATAAAAACTACTTATTGCTAAAGCGAGAAATAAGGCTTCCGTATACGCTGCGGAGAGAAAATATGCGGTAGGGAAAATATAAAGATAAAATACCGATTTAACTGCGATTTCTTCGGGGAAATCTAAACTTATTAATTTTGCCATATAAATTGCTAAAAAGATTGAAGAGAGATTAGAAATTATAAGTCCAGAAATTAGGGGATGAAGGCCAGTTTTTGTGAGAAGAAAGATTAAATAGGGGTATAAAGGAAGTGCCACAATGTTAAAGCGTTCATCTCCAGTATTGACATAACCGTGTTGAGCAATTTCTACATAGTGGACACTGTCCCAGCGGTACCACTGTTCAATAAAGACATCTTTTAAAGGGAAAATACGATTATTGAAAATAGCAAAGGCTATAAAACCTAAGAGGTAAACAGCAATTTTGGTAATTAAAACTATAGCAATGACCCGCCTGAACATTTTAAAATAAAATTGACATTTTTTCACTTTTATTTTATATTAAAACTCAATGCAAAACAACTATTTCTTTAAAAAACATCGCTTAAAAATTTTTATTTTCTTAGCTTTTTTATCATTATTTACACGCATCATCAATCTCAGTTTCGTTAATAAAGTAATCTTTGATGAGGTTCACTTTGGGAAATTTATTACTCAATATTTAAGAAATGAATACTTTTTTGATATCCATCCCCCTTTAGGAAAACTTCTTCTATCGGGGATAGCAAAACTGACTAAACTCAATCCCGCTACCAATTTTTCAAGTATCGGACTCGTTTTCCCTCCCACAACCCCTATTGCCGCACTGCGTTTTCTTCCCGCCTTAATGGGGGCTTTGCTGATTCCCCTTATTTTTCTTTTTGCAGAAATACTTATCCGTTCTCCCCGGGCAGGTTTAATTGCTTCCACCATTATCTTATTTGATAATGCCTTTGTTGTGCAATCGCGTCTTATTTCCTTAGATATGCTGATGCTTTTTTTTATTATCCTTACTCTTTATTCCTATCTGCGGAGTAAACAAACATATAAACCCTTTTGGCTTTTCCTCTCAGGAATAAGCGGGGGATTGGCCGGAAGCACAAAATGGATTGGCCTCACTGGCTTAGCTATCGTCTATGTTTTATTAATAATTGAATATATATCCATCAGAAATTCCTGTGATAAATTATCTCTTAAGCGACTATGTCTACTTATATTTACCTTAATCTTTATCCCTTTTATTATTTATTATACTATATTTGTCATCCATTTTAAGTTATTAAATAAGCCCGGTGAGGGCAACGCTTTTATGAGTAAAGAATTTAATGCTTCTTTTTATGGAGATAAAATAAAAAGGGGACCATCTCTATTTAAAAAGTTTATTGAATTAAACATAGTGATGTATCGGTCAAATCTCCAAAATTTAACCCACCACTATTCCAGCAAATGGTTTACCTGGCCCTTGATGATGAGACCGGTGAGTTATCTTCATTCTTCAGTGAAAGATGCTTGGGTACAGAATATCACTTTCTTAGGTAATCCCTTTGTCTGGTGGTTATCTACCTTGGGAATGCTTACCTTTGTTCTTCTGATTATTCTTAAAAAGATTTTTCCTTCTAAATTTAAAAATATTCCTGATTTCCCGGGCAAAGGAGTTATCCTTATAGGATACCTCATTGCCTATTTACCATTTGTTTCCATCTCCCGCTGTATGTTTTTGTATCATTATCTTACCGCACTTATCTTTGCCGTAATTGCTACCGGGGTTCTTTTAGACAGACTTATTTCCGCTGAAGAAATATTCTCCCCCCTTCCTTCTATAATTACTCTAATCAGTGGACTTCCTTTGCTCATCTTAATTTCCCGTGGAGTTTATTTATGGTATTTTCCCAAAGAGATTCCCTTTTTAATGGGGAGCCTCTTTATTCTTTCAGGATGTCTCTTTAGCCTCTATCTTTATTTTATAACTAAAAAAGATATCTATAAAATTCCCCATCTCTGGCTTATGACTTTATTTCTTACCCTCATTGGCTGTTTTTTAATCCTTTCACCTTTAAGTTATGGTCTGCCCATAAACCAGAAAACCTTTGACTTTTATATGTGGATCCGCTCGTGGATATAAAAAGATTGAGAATACGATCCGATGTATGGATTATTTTTCTGTATTACAAGTTTCGTCTTAGGAACAAGTATCGCACTCTACTTCCCTAAATTTAAACGGATTGAGGAAAAATTAACCTTAGGACTAATCTTAGGCTTAACCCTCACCACCTGGGCTACATTTTTATTATCTTTTATATTTAGGGTTTTAAATATTAAATTGATTTTGGCTATAAGTTTTGCTTCATTAATAATCTCTCTCCTTCTTTTTCGGTATTATCGGAGAGTTAAATACCCCTTAGTTATTAAACCTCAAGGAATTTACCTTTTTAGTTCAATTATATTTACCATACTTTTATCAATAGCACATCTGAATACGATAAAATTTGATGCCCAGGGAAATCTGCGGACAATGCAGCATGCCTGGGGAGACTATGCTTTCCATCTGGCTTCCATTTTTCATTTTGTAGAAAAAAACCATATAGTTTTAAACCATCCCCTTATCGTTAATCATAAACTCTCATACCATTTTCTTGTAAATTTCCTTTCAGCAATAATGTACAAAGGTGGTTTAGATTATGTCTCTTCTATTGTCTTAACTAACATCCTCTTAAGCCTTAGCCTTATCTCCATCGCCTATTTATTCGCTGAGAATTTTATTCTCTCCCCAATAGGGAGTGTATTTGTCTTAATCCTTTTCTTTTTAAATGGGAATCTCGGATTTATATTTGCATTAGGTAAAGAATTCAAAGAAATTCTTCTCCCCCTTTCATTTTATACAAACAACAACACGAAAGGCCTCATCTGGGGTAATACTTTGGCTGTATCTCTTCTCCCCCAGAGAGGATTTATCTGGGGTATAGCGATAGCTATACTTATCTATTTAATTTTTCTGAAGGGATTTATTAGTAGAGAGGAAAATCTTACACGGAGGGATTTGTTTCTTGCAGGAGTTCTTTTAGGCCTTATTCCCTTCATTCACACCGCATCCTTTCCAACAATAATATTTGTCGCAATCTTTCTCTTTTTCTTCCAGCGAAATAAACCCTGGATATATTTCTTTCTTCCGGCAATAACAATATCTCTGCCGCAATTTTCATACTTAAGCCTAAACCGCGATGTGGTAAAAATGTTCTCATTCCATCTCGGCTGGATAGCAAGACTTAAAAATCCTCTATTGATAATCCCCTTCTGGATTTTTAATCTTGGTGTATTCTTTGCCTTGGTATTCTTCGGGTTATGCCTGATAGATAAAAAGAAAAAAATTTTTTATTTTCCCTTTCTTTTGATATTTTTTGTGATTAATCTATTCTTCCTTCATCCATCAGAGGGGGATAATATTAAATATTTTCTCCACTGGCTTTTCTTAAGTTGTGTGATTGCCAGTTTCGCCTTGGTTCGTCTATTAAATTATCCCACAAGATGGAAAAAACTTGACCGTATTTTTCTGGTAGTAATCTTAATATTTTTCTCTACATTTTCCGGAATGATTGACTATCTATACCTTAATCGGGTGAGTTTTATTATGGCAGATAAAAAAGCCCAAGATGTAGCAGAGTGGGTAAGGAAAAACATTCCTGCCTCAGCTCTAATCCTTACCAGTGATACACACAATCATCCGGTATCCATGCTTACCGGAAGAAATGTTGTTCTGGGTTACAAGGGTTGGATGTGGTCAATGGGTTTTGATTATGGCGAAATTGAAAAAGATGTACAGAAAATTTATCACTCTGCAGATTTAGAACTGATTAGAAAATACAAGATTACCCACATTGTCATCAGCCACTATGAGGATGGACTCAGACCTAACCTCCGCGCCTTCCTTAAATCTCCCTACTTTAAAGAAATCTTTAAAACCAAGTTAGATTCAGGATTATTGCGGATATTGGAAGTAGTCCATTGATTAACCGCTATCGCGAAACAATTCTTTCAAAAGAAGTCTCCAGACCAACCAAAAAGCTTCAAAAATTATCCCCCAGTGCAATTTTGATTTTCCCCGGCTCCGTTCAGAAAAAATAATGGGGATTTCCTTAATCCGAAACTTCTTTCTCCAGACAAAATAATTCATCTCAATCTGGAAAGCATATCCCTGAGAACGAATTTTTTCTATAGCAATTTCTTCTAAAACCTTTCTCTGGAAACATTTGAAACCACTGGTGGCATCATAAATCGGCATTCGGGTAATTATACGCACATAAAAATTCGCTCCCCAGCTCAATAACCTACGCCAAAAACTCCAGTTTCTTATTTCTCCACCCTGAATATAACGTGAGCCAATTACTAAATCGCAATCTTTAATTAGAGAAACCATCTGGAGAATGTATTGGGGATGGTGTGAAAAATCTCCATCCATCTGAATAATAAAATCGGGTTTTTCTTTTAAAGCCATTCTAAATCCCTCAATGTAGGCAGTTCCCAGACCTAATTTCAGAGGACGATGAATTACCCTTAGAAGAGGAAATTGCTGGGAAAGTTTATCTAAGACCTCTCCTGTTCCATCCGGAGAATTATCATCAACAACAATTAAACAGAAATCATTTCTGAAGGAAAAAATAGTCTTCACTAAGGGCTCAATGTTTGCAATTTCATTATAGGTGGGGATAACGATTACTCCTTTCATCTAACTTTTATTTTGGGCAGGTAGAACCCTGGCAAATTTCAACTTTCCGGCTTTAATCACCAAGGGATTAATTACTTCAATCTCTAAATCGGGGTTGGTAACTCTTTCTCCATTTATGGTTACTCCTCCCTGGGAAATTAAGCGTCTTGCCTCAGCATTGGAAGAGGCAAAATTGAGTAGACGCATGAGTTTCACAATCCAGATTTTGTTATCCTTAAGTTCTTCAGGAGGAAGT
Source organism: Candidatus Omnitrophota bacterium (assembly GCA_023818355.1). GTDB lineage: Bacteria > Omnitrophota > Gorgyraeia > DTHP01 > DTHP01 > DTHP01. Next base: position 15,915 of record JAMWCM010000008.1, on the reverse strand, counting down.
CTATATACTTCCATCTTCTGGGGTATTTCGCGCATGCGAAAAACACGGTCAAATTCCCGGGCAGATTCTTCCGCTTTCTCTTTCCCATAATATTGGCTGACGATTTCTTTTGCCAGATTAAATTTTGCCTCCCGGGGATGCATATTTTTTAGAGAATCTAAGGGTAAATCGGTAAGCAATTCATAATACCTGGGCATAATTTCATCAGGAATGGACATAATTTTTCCGAACATATCCTTAGGTGATTCATTAATCCCAATATAGTTATCCAGACTTTTGGACATTTTCTCTTTACCATCAGTCCCTTCCAAAAGCGGGAGAGTAATGATTACCTGCGGACTTTTACCATAATCACGCATAAGTTCCCTTCCTACCAGGAGATTGAATTTCTGGTCCGTTCCTCCCATTTCCACATCTGCCTCTAAAACCACGGAGTCATACCCCTGGATTAGGGGATAAAAGAATTCAAGCAAGGTGATCGGCTTATTTTCTTTATAGCGTTTTAAAAAATCATCACGCTCTAAGAGCCTGGCCACAGTATAGCGTGAAGCAAGGTCAAGGATATCTTCAAATTTCATCTTTTCACACCAGGAAGAGTTATAAACTATCTTTGTCCTCTTCCGCTCAAGGATTTTAAAAATCTGCTGTTCATAGGTTAAAACATTTTTCTCCACCTCTTCCTTGGAAAGTGGTCTACGGGTTGTAGAGCGGCCGGAGGGGTCACCAATCCGTGCCGTGAAATCACCGATAAGGAAATAAACTATATGTCCCAATTCCTGAAACAACTTCAACTTCCTCAAAAGCACAGTGTGCCCTAAATGTAAATCCGGAGCAGAGGGGTCAAAACCGGCTTTTATTTTCAGTGGTTTTTTTCGTGTATAAGCAAACTGCAATTTCTCTTGAAGTTCCTCCTCGGAGATAATCTCTACGGTTCCCCTTTTAATCAATCCCAGTTCTTTCTCTATATCTTTTATATCTTTCATCAAATCCTCATTTATTGTCTATCTTTGTGCTTAATCCTATCTGCCTTTTTTCCTGGTCAATCTTTATTATTTTAACTTTAAGTTTATCTCCTATTTTATAAACTTCTTCCAGTTTATTGGCTACTGAGGGGTCAATTTCAGAGATATGCAAAAGCCCTTCCAGTTCCGGAGTGAGTTCCACAAATACCCCAAAATTTGTGATGCGGGAAATTTTCCCTTCTATTACTGAATCTACCTTAAATCTCTCTATTAATTGTGGCCAGGGGTCAGGAACGAGTTGTTTTATCCCTAAGTTAACCCGACGATTTTCCTGGTCTAAAGAAAGCACCACCGCTTCCACCTTTTCTCCTTTTTTTAGAACCTCCGCAGGATTCCTCAATCTCCGTGTCCAAGAAATATCCGAAATATGAATCATCCCCTCCACTCCCTCTTCCAGTTCTACAAATGCACCATAATCAGTAATGTGCTTTATTTTCCCTTTAACCTTTGCTCCCACAGGAAAATTGCTGGTAATTTTAGACCAAGGGTCTTGTTCCAGCTGTTTTATACTCAGCGCAATTTTTTTATTCTCTATATCTATACTCAGCACAACAACCTCCACGATATCTCCAATGGCTACTAACTCATGGGGGTCGTGAATCTTTCTTGTCCAGGAGAACTCAGAAATGTGAATCAGCCCTTCCACCCCTTTTTCCAATTCTACAAATGCCCCGTAAGGAACAATGTTCACCACTTTTCCCTTTACATGTGCACCTAAGGGAAACTTTCTCTCCACTTCTTTCCAGGGGTTTTCGGTCTTCTGTTTCAAACCCAAGGAGATTTTACTATTCTCTTTGTCAATATTGAGAATAACCACCTCAATTTTATCTCCCAAAGCAAGCATCTCTGATGGATGGCTAATCCTTCCCCAGGTCATATCGGTAATATGGAGAAGTCCATCCACACCACCCAAGTCAATAAAGGCACCGTAATCGGTGATATTTTTTACAATTCCGGTGCGCAATTCTCCCTCCTTCATACTCTCCAGCATTTTCTTCTTTGCCTCCTCCTTCTCTAAGAGAACAACATCTTTACGCGAAACAATCACATTGCGTCGGGGTTTATTCATCTTTACAATTCTAAATTTTAGTGTCTGCCCCACCAATTTATCCATAACTGCGGGACCTTTAGCCCCCGAAAGTGAAGCGGGGAGGAAAGCCTCCACGCCAATATCCACCATAAATCCTCCCTTTACCTTGCGCACAACTCTACCCTCAATTAAATCGCCTTCCTTATAATTCTCTAAAATTCGCTCCCAGCCTAGGGCGCGGTCTGCTTTAAGTTTAGAAAGGACTACCATCCCCTGTTCGTTTTCCAGGTCATCAATATAGACATCAATCTCCGCACCTATTTTAATCACGGAAGGGTCAACAAATTCTGCCTTGGGAAGAAAACCCTCAGCTTTGTATCCAATGTCTACAATTACATCGTTGTCTCTTATATCCACAATCTTCCCTTTAATAATACTTCCTTCCTCTAAGGTCTTGATGGTTGTTGCATAAATCTCTGCCAACTCCTCTTTACTCAAAGTTTCCTTTTTTTCTTCCGCCATTTTTCTCACCTCCCTTTTTAAGCTTTTGCCTCGTCTCTTAAACTCTTTAAACTTTCCCAAACCAACCCTACAATCGCCTCCGGAGAATGGTTATCCGGCTCCACAGGTTTTCCTACAAAAGCAGAGATTTTCTTAAAACGCACGAAATAAGCATCTACCGGTAAGGCTAAATTTGTTCCCTTTAAATAAACCGGAACCACTTTTACCTTTGCCATCTGAGCCAAAAATCCTACGCCGGCTAAAGGTTTTCCCAATTCACCATTCAGCGAACGCCTCCCTTCAGGAAAGACCACTAAGATTTTATTTTTTTGCAAAATCTTTATCCCCTGACGTAATGCCCTTATATCCTGTTTTTCTCTTTTCAGAGGAATTGCCCCTAAATTCCCAATCAGTAAAGCAAATACTCTATTGTTAAATAAATCCTCCCTTGCCAAAAAATTGATTTTTTTCCGTGTAAGCAGCCCCAAGGCAATGGGGTCAAGAAAACTCAAATGGTTGGAGGCAATAATATAAGACTCATCTTGGGGAAGATTCTTTTTCCCATATATTCTATACCTAAATAATATTTTGAAAAGAAAATAACAAATCCACCATATCAGTGAATAAAACATATTTACCGCTGATGAGTGTTTGCTTTTACATAGTTTAAAATTATCTCCACTACTTCCTCTATCCCCAAATTAGTGGTATCAATGTATACCGCATCGGAGGCTTTCTTCAGGGGAGCAATTTTTCTCAATTTATCGGAACGGTCTCGTCTGAGGAGGTCTCTTTTCACTGCGCTTAGAGAAATCCTCTTCCCTTTTAGGATAAACTCCCGGTATCTTCTTTTCACGCGTTCATGAAAATCCGCATCTAAGTAAAATTTGTAGCGTGCCTGAGGAAACACCACAGTCCCAATATCTCTCCCTTCCAAAACCACCCTTCCCTTCTTTCCCATATTCCGCTGACGAGCAACCATATTATTCCGCACTGCCTTTACTTTTGAAAGTAAGGAAATATGCAGATTGACATCTTTGTCACGAATACGCTCGGTTACATCGTTACCGTCCAAAAAAACTCTCAAATTTCCATTCCGGTCTTTATGCAATTGAATCGCGGTAGAAGCAGAAACTTTTTCCAGAGCCTTTTCGTCTTTAAAATCAATCCCCTCCTGGAGAGCTTTGAGGGTAAGTGCACGATACATTGCCCCGGTATCTATATAAAAATATTTCAATCTCTTGGCAACCAATCTTGCCACTGTAGATTTGCCTGCCCCTGCAGGACCATCTATAGCCACAATATTCTGCTTCCTAAAAGAAGACATCTTATTCGGAAAGTATATTCCGTTTCTCCCGTGCCTTTTCCAAGAGAGCAAAAATCTTTTCTTTATCCTTCCGAGAAAGAAGGGAAGAAAAATTCTGCAAAGTTGCCCTAAATTTTTTTATCGCTTTGACAATCTCTCTCTGGTTGGTTAAAAAAATATCCTGCCAGATAAACGGGTCACTGGAGGCAATACGGGTAACATCCCGCAATCCCCCCGCTCCCCAGCGGATGAGTCTTCTCTCCAAACTGAGGATGAGATTAATTGCTAAGACATGGGGAAGATGGCTGATCTGGGCAACAATCCGGTCGTGCTCTTGCGGACCCATTATTTCTATTTTTGCTCCCACCGCTTCCCAGAGTTGAATGATTTTTCTTAAAGAGGTTTTATCCGTGCGGGAAGTAGGGGTGAGAATACAGAAGGCATTTTCAAAAATTTCCTCCCTCGCCTCCTTAACCCCCCTCTTCTCTGAACCCGCCAAAGGATGGGCACCGACGAAATAAGCCCGGGGTGACAAAAATTTCTCACCCTGTTTCACAATCTCCACCTTGGTGCTCCCTACATCAGTGACAATTGCTCCTTTTTTTAAAAAATGAGTAAGGCGGGGAATGATTTCTATAATCTGACTCACCGGCGTAGCCAGAATAACTAAGTCCCTATCCAAAACTGCCTTTTCTATATCCTCATATCCTTCGTCAATGGCTCCACATTTTTTCGCTAAGTTAACCGAATCTCTATGCCGACAGACCCCCGCAATCTCATCCACAAGTTTTCTCTTTCGCAAAGCCAAGCCTAAGGACCCACCAATTAAACCTACCCCAATGATTGCCACTTTATTAAATAGTCTCATAACTCCATAACCTGCCAACCCTACAACTTAAATTTCCCTTCCCATGGCTTTAGCCAATCTCCTGAGCTTATCCATCATTTCCGAAAATTTCTCCGGAAGCAATTGCTGTGCTCCATCGGAAAGAGCATCTTCCGGATTAGGATGAACTTCCACAAGCAGTCCATCACAACCCGCAGCCACTGCTGCCTGTGCTAAGGGAGGCACAAGCCCCCACTTACCTGCTGCATGGGAAGGGTCAACAATTACCGGGAGATGACTCAGCTGTTTTATTACCGGTACCGCACTCACATCTAAAGTAAAACGGGTGGCTTCTTCAAAAGTGCGAATCCCCCGTTCGCAGAGCATTACATTAAAATTCCCGTTAGAGAGAATATACTCTGCAGACATAAGCAATTCTTTAATTGTAGACATCATCCCCCTTTTAAGTAAAATTGGTTTCTGTGAATTTCCTACCTCTTTAAGGAGATTAAAATTCTGCATATTGCGTGCTCCTATCTGGATAATATCGGTGTATTTCTCCACTAAAGGAAGGTCACGGGTATCCATTATCTCAGTAACTGTAACCATACCCACCTTATCGGCAACATCCCGGAGATACTTTAACCCTTCCTCTCCTAACCCCTGAAAACTATAAGGGGAGGTGCGGGGTTTAAAAGCTCCTCCCCGCAATACAGCTGCTCCTGCTGCTTTTACCTTTCTCGCAGTTTCCAGAAGTAAATCGTATTTTTCTATTGAACAGGGACCAGCCATAACTACAATCTTCTCCCCACCAATTCTTACTCCCTTTACCTCTATAATGGTATCTGTGGGCTTAAACTCGCGAGAAACCAATTTATAGGGAGCAAGCACCGGCATTACCTTCTCCACCCCCGGATAGATTTCTAAGGGTTGGACTCTTAAGATATCTTCCTTACCAATTACTCCGATAATTGTGCGCTCCACCCCCTTAGAAATCATCGTCTTTAATCCCAGTGCCTCTACCTTCTTCACAATGTGTTCTATCTGTTCTTCGGTAGCATCGGGACGCAGAACAATAATCATCTTTTCCCCCTCCCTTTAACTATTTAATTAGTTATTACAATATCCTTTTGAGTTCTTTTACAAATTTCTCATTCTCTTTCTGGGTACCAATGGTCACCCGGATAAAATTGTTTAGTCCCCAGGCATTCATCGCCCGCACAATTACCCCCTTCTTCAATAACTCTCCAGAAATCTCTGCGCTATCTCTTCCTATGTCCACGAGGATAAAATTGGTGGCGGAAGGGATATAAGTCAGCCCCAACTTTTCAAATTCTTGATAGAGATATTTTTTCCCTTCCTGGGTTGTCTTTAAAGTTTTCTTCAAGAAATCTTTATCCTCCAAAGCATTTAAAGCACCAACCTGTGCGAGACTATTTACATTGAATGGCTCACGAATCCTCTCCAAATAGCCAATCAGATCTGGCGAACCAATTCCGTAACCAATACGCAAGCCTGCCAAACCATAAGCCTTAGAAAAAGAACGCGTAACGATAATATTTTTCTTACCTAAGAAATCTAAGGAACGGGGATAATCGGGTAATCCAGAAGCAAACTCATAGTATGCTTCATCAAAAAAGACAAGGGTCTTTTCGGGAATATCCTCCATAAATTCTTTGACCTCTCTGTCAGTAACATAGGTTCCTGTGGGATTATCAGGATTGGCAATAAAGACAATTTTCACCTCGGGAGTAATCTTTTCTTTCATGCGCTTTAAATCATAACGAAATCTACACAAAGGTACTCTGATAACTTTTGCTCCACAGGCATTTGCCTGAATCTCATAAATCAGAAAAGTGGGGTAAGCAATCAACACCTTTTCTCCGGGATTGAGCAAAGCACGGAGAACTAAAACAATAATTTCATCTGAACCGTTACCAATAATAAAGTTATTTTCTTCTAAACCAAATCTTTTGGCGAGCCTATTTTTAAGATAAAAACAGCTTGATTCTGGATAACGATGAAGTTGAGAGAGTGCTTTTAAAATTGCGCTCACTGCCTTGGGAGAAGGACCGAGTGGGTTTTCATTGGAAGCAAGTTTTATTACTCTCCGCAAGCCCAGATCCCGTTTTACTTCAGAAATAGGTTTACCGGGTTGATAAGCTTTAACCTTCTCTATGTTTTTCCGAAGAAGAAGCTTTACCTTTAACATTTGGGGTTTATCCTGAAACTGGATAGGAACCTAAGACCTTAAGATAGGTAGAGAGCTCCTTCAATTCTGTAAGTGCCCTCTTAACCTTTTTATCTTCTATATGTCCTTCAAGGTCAACAAAAAAGTAATAGTCCCAAGGTTTACGCTTGGAAGGACGCGATTCAATCTTGGTAAGGTTTATATTGTGTTTCTTAAAAGGATAAAGCATATCGTGTAAAGCTCCCACGCGGTCTTTTATGGAAAACATAATTGATGTTTTATCCTTTCCCGTAGGGCGCGTGAAAATCTTCCCAATCACTAAGAAGCGCGTTACATTATGAGGACTATCCTCAATAGAATGCGCCAATATCCTTAATCCATATCTACGGGCAGCCATCTCGGAAGCAATGGCCGCAGAAAACTTTTCGCGTACAGCGATTTCTGCCGCCTTGGTCGTGCTGGAAACCTCAACCCACTCTGCACGGGGTAGGTTTGACTCCAACCATATCCGGCACTGTCCAAAAACCTGTGGATTGGAATAAACCTTTTTTATCTCCACTCTCTTACAATTGGCTAAGAGATTATGTTTTATCTCCAGGGAAATCTCCGAACAGATATTTACCTCACTATCTACAAACATATCCAGGGTATGGGTTACCGCTCCTTCAATAGAATTTTCAATAGGAACTACTCCATATTCAGCATTCCCTTTCTCAACCTCATTAAAAACCTCACTTATACTCCGGCAATCAAGATACTCTACCTGGCTTCCAAACTTATTCAGGGCAGCGAGATGGGTGAAGGTAGCCGGTGGACCGAGATAGGCAATCTTAAGTGATTTCTCTAAGGAAAGAGAAGCAGACATGATCTCGCGATAGATAGCGGAGAGGGATTCATTATTTAAAGGACCTCTGTTGGCTTGATTCACTTTCTTATAAACTTCGCTCTCACGGTCAGGAACATAGATTGGTTCTTTCATCTTCTTCTTAAGCCGGGCTATCTCTAAGGTCAACGCGGCACGCTCATTGAGCAGTTCTACAATCTTTTTATCCAAGGAATCTATCTTCGCGCGTAATCCTTTCAGCTTCATAATCCACCCCTTTAAGAATTTTATTTTGTATCCTTCTCCGTAATCTGGCGTTTTAACGCTAAATCCTCTCCCTTGCCAATAAATTCTTCAAGTTTCGGTAGCTCCTCCAGAGAATTTAGTCCAAAGTATTCTAAGAATTTCCTGGTTGTTCCATAGAGGATTGGCCTTCCCAGACTTTCTTTTCTCCCCACTATCCGGATGAGATTTGTCTCCAGAAGGTTCTTTAATATATTCTCTACATTCACCCCCCGAATCTCTTCAATCTCCAGACGGGTTATGGGCTGTTTATAGGCAATGATGGCTAAGGTTTCCAGAGTAGGTAGAGTAAGCCTTTCGCTTCGGCTAGTTTTATAGAGTTTCTTTATCCAAGCAGCATAGCGGGGATGACTTACCATCTGGAAACCTCCAGCCACCTCACGGATGATGAAACCGCGTTGTGCCTGTTCATATTCCGTTTTTAACTCATAGAGCAGTTCCCTGAGCAAGCGTCCATCCACCTCTTCCAGAATTTCCTTTAACCTCTCCATAAGCAGAGGTTCATGATGGACAAAAAGGATTGCTTCCAGAATGTGTTTTATCTCTGCACGTTCCATAGTTAGCCCATTTTCTCTATCGGAGCAAACCGATGTTTTTCATTCCTGATAATCTCTATCTCTCCGAAAAGCTGTCTCTGTCGGGCAATGATTTCCTTGAGCCTTATCAATTCCAGAATCGCTAAAAAAGTAACAATAACTTCTATCTTTGTCTTTGTCTTATCTAAAAGCTCACGGAAATAAATTATCTCTTTGTTCATTAAAAGATGGAGCAGTTCGTGAATCTTTTCTTCTACGGTTACCTCATCACGGATTATCTCCTGAAAGATTTCCCGTGAAACACTGCCCACCGCCTTGGAAAAAGCACTAATTAAGTCAAACAGAGAGGCTTCAAAATAAACATTTCCTTCCTCATCTATAAATTCTCTTTTCCCTTCTGGACGAATGAATTCTTCCTTCCGCTTCAATTCTTTCTCACGGAGGGCAAGGGCTGCTTCTTTAAAACGGGCATATTCCAATAAACGCTTCACTAACTCTGCACGCGGGTCCTCCTCTTCTTCCTCAGGAGGAACCTCTTCAGGAGGAAGGAGCATTTTTGATTTTATATGCATAAGTGTCGCCGCCATCACCAAAAACTCTCCCGAGATATTCAGGTCAAGCATCTCCATCAAATTTAAATACTCAAGATACTGCTCCGTAATCTGAGCAATGGGGATATCAAAAATACTCACCTCATTTTTTTTGATGAGATAAAGCAACAAATCCAATGGTCCTTCAAAAACCTCAATTCTTACCTGATAACTCATCTTGTAGATAATTATATTTTCAGAACTACCTTTACCTCTTGCAAAGTCTCCTGGGCTATCTTTTTTGCACGGATATTTCCCTGAAATAAGATCTCCTCAAGTAATCGCCTATCCTTTCTAAATTTATCTCTCCTTTCCTGAATTGGCTTTAAAGTTTCAACAATAATCTCTCCCAGACGGCGCTTATCATCCTTACAACCCAGTTCTGCCCGCATACAGGAATGCCAGACATTCTCCGCTAATTCCGGTTTAAATACTTTGTAATAGGTATAGACATTGCAAAGCCATGGCCTTCCGGGAATGTCCTTTTTAATCCTCTGGGGGTCGGTAAACATCGCTTCCGTTTTTTTCCGCACAACTTCCGGAGCATCGGAGAGGGCAATAAAATTACCGTAACTTTTGCTCATCTTCCTTCCATCTATACCTAAGAGCTTAGGAATCTCTGTGAGCAGTGCCTGTGGTTCTACAAAAACATTTTTTTTATAAAGATGATGAAATCTTCTGACCAGTTCCCGGGTCAGTTCTAAGTGAGGCAACTGGTCCTGTCCTACGGGAACAAAAGAAGCTCTGTAAAGTAAAATGTCTGCTGCCTGGAGCACAGGATAACCTAAGAAACCATAGGTGGTAAGCTCTTTCTCTTTCAATTCCTTCAACTGTTCCTTATAAGTAGGACACCGCTCTAACCAGGCAAGAGGCGTAAGCACACTTAAAATCATATTCAGTTCCAGATGTTCTTTTATTTCTGACTGGAGAAAGATTACCGATTCTTCAGGAGAGATTCCACAGGCTAACCAATCAATAAGGTTATCAAAAACATATTCCTTGATCTCTTGGGGATTTTGATACTCGCTCATCAGGGCATGCCAATCTGCAAGCATAAAAAAACAACTATATTGCTTCTGCAATTTTACCCAGTTTGCCAGTGCTCCTACCAGATGTCCAAGATGTAATTTGCCTGTGGGACGCATCCCACTCAAAACCCGTTTTTTCATCTTAGAGTTTTCTTTCTATCTCTTCAAGCCCATAAACTTCAATAATATCTCCTACCTGAAAATCACTAAAGTTCTCTACGCCTATTCCACATTCAAAACCCTCTTCCACTTCCCGCACATCATTCTTAAACCGTTTGAGGGAAGAAATTTTCCCTTTATAGACCAAGTCTTCACCCCGCATAATCCGGCAGAACGCGTTCCTTACCACCTTACCCTTAACTACCAATGAACCAGCTACCCTCCCCACCTTAGAAACCTCAAAAATCTTCTTTACCTCCGCCCTACCCAGCGATACCTCCCTAAATTGTGGTGTAAGCATTCCCTCAATGGCTTTCTTAATCTCCTCATAGACTTCATAAATAATCTGATAAATCCTTACCTCCACACCTTCTATCTTTGCTCTCCCACTTGCCCGGGAGTCTATACCTACATGAAAACCAAACACTACCGCATCGGAGGCAGAGGCGAGCATAATATCCGATTCCGAAATATCCCCAATCCCTGTGTGCAGGATGTTTAACTCTACCTCCTGAGTAGGAATTCTTGCCAGAACTGTCTTTACTGCCTCTAAGGAACCCTGCACATCTGCTTTCAGAATAATTCGCAATTCTTTTTCTCCGGCTTCAATCTTTTTGTGCAGGTCTTCCAAAGAAACTTTTTGGGGTTTCAGCAATCCCTTTTCCCGAATTAATGACTGCCTTCTTTCGGCAATCTCCTTTGCCAAAGTTTCATTCTTCACTACAAAGAATTTTTCTCCTGCTTCCGGGGTTCCAGATAAGCCTAAGACCTCTACCGGTAGAGAGGGAGGAGCTTCTTTTATGCGCCGGAGACGGTCATTGAACATTGCCTTTATTCTCCCCCAGTAGCCACCTACCAGAATTATATCCCCTTCAAAGAGCGTCCCATTCTGCACAAGCAGAGAAGCCCGTGGTCCTCCCCGGGAAACTTTACTCTCCAAAACTACTCCCCGGGCCGGCGCATAGGGGTCTGCCTTTAATTCCAGTAACTCTGCTTCTAAGAGAACCATCTCTAAGAGTTCATCTATCCCCTGACCGGTCTTCGCGGAAACTCCCACCATAATCGTTTTCCCTCCCCATTCTTCAGGTATAAGATTTAATCCTTGGAGTTGTCTCTTTACCCGTTCAATATCCGCCTGAGATTTATCAATCTTATTTATTGCCACCACAATAGGAACTTTTGCTGCCCGTGCATGGTCTATTGCCTCAATGGTCTGGGGCATAACTCCATCATCAGCGGCAACTACTAAAATTACGATATCGGTTACATTCGCTCCTCGGGCACGCATCGCTGTAAAAGCCTCATGCCCGGGGGTATCTAAGAAAGTAATCTTCTTCCCCCGAAACTCTATAGCGTATGCGCCAATATGTTGCGTAATCCCTCCCGCTTCCTTTTCCGCAAGGTTACTCTTGCGTATGACATCCAGGAGGGAAGTTTTACCATGGTCAACATGTCCCATAAGGGTTACCACCGGGGGACGGGGTTTCCCCTCCTTATCCTCAAGAGGACGGAAATGCTCAGCAAAAATCTTCTCTTCCTCTGTAGGAAAGCGAACTATCTCACAACCCAAAATTTCCCCAAGTTTGGTTACCATTTCCTGGGGAATTTCCTGATTGATATTCACCAGAATTCCTTCTTTGATAAGTAACGGCATTATCTCCGAGGGCTTGAGAGAAAGTTTTATCGCCAGGTCTTTTACAGTGAAAGGGAATTTTATTTCAATCCTTTTAATCTCCTTTACCGGCTCTTCTCTAAGCGCAGTTTTTAAGGAAGGCGCTTTCTTCTTTTCGCACTTTGTCTTTAAGGGAACCTCTTTTTTAACTTTAGCCGCAAATTCTTCTTTAATGAGCTGGGCAACCTCATCATTTAAAACACTCATATGACTCTTTACTTCTACCTTTAATGCACGCAACTTGTTAATGAGTTCGGTAGAAGGGATATGCAATTCTTTGGCTAATTGATAAATCCGTATTCCCATCTTTATCCAATTTTACCTTTTTCCATTAACTCCTTTGCTCCGGAGATAATTTTTTCGGCAGTGGTCTTCCCTATCCCTTTTATCTTCGTAAGCTCCTCCACCTTAGAATCGGCTAACTGAGCAATTTCGGTAAGCCCTGCCTCTTCCAACAACTTGGCAATCTTAGGACCAACCCCTTTTATATCCTTTAGGGTTATTTTTTTCTCCGCTGCCAGTTGAATCCGTGTGCGCACATCAATGTCCCATCCTGTAAGTTTACAGGCGAGTCGAACATTCTGTCCTTTCTTGCCAATGGTAATGGAGAGTTGGTCATCACTCACGATTACCTGAATCTTTTTCGTATTCTCATCAATATTCACTTCTTCTAACTGTGCGGGAGCAAGAGCGGCTTTTACAAACTCGGTTAAATCAGGATTCCAACGAATAATATCAATTTTTTCTCCCTGAAGTTCTTTTACAATATTTTTCACCCTTGCCCCTTTTACCCCTACACAGGCACCTACGGGGTCAACCTTTTCCTCTTTTGACCAGACGGCAATCTTCGTGCGCTCTCCTGCCTCCCGGGAGATAGCCTTTATTTCCACAATTTTTTCATAAACCTCGGGAACCTCCATTTCAAAAAGCTTCCTCACGAATTCGGGGTGGCTACGGGAAAGGATTACCTGTGGACCCTGTCCAGTTTTACGCACTTCCAGGCAGAGTGCCTTGATTCTATCCCCCTGTTTAAACTCTTCCTTCTTTGACTGCTCCCTACGGAAAATAATCCCCTCTAACTTGCCTAAGTCAATAATTAAGTTACCCTTTTCTATCCGATGCACTAACCCATTAACGATCTCTCCTTTCTTTGCTTCAAATTCACGGAAAATCAAATCCCTTTCTGCTTCCCGGATTTTTTGAATAATCACCTGCTTGGCAGTCTGAGCAGCAATCCGGCTAAAAGGAGTGGAATCAATCTCCTTCCCTCCTAAAAAAAACCTTATCTTCCCACTACTCGGCTCTAAGCGTGCCACGAGTTCGTCTTCTTTCTTAAGGTGTAAAGCCTTCCTCGCTGCCGAGATAAGGGCAGATTCTACCGCCTGAATTAAGGTTTCCCGCTGAATACCCTTTTCCTGTTCAATATAATTTAAGGCACGAAGGATTTCTTCGTTCATCTTTATCTCCTTAAAAAATAAGCTCTCCCCTTTGAATATTCTCCAGGGCTAAGGAAACGATTTTACCCGAGGATATTTTAAGTAAAAGTCTGTCCTTTAAAACATCGTAAATCTCCCCCCTATACTCACACTTTCCTTCCCATTCATTTCTTAAGAGAATACGCACCTCTTTACCTAAGTTACGCACAAAATCACGCTCTCTGGTAAGCGGTCTATCCAATCCTGGAGAAGAAACCTCTAAGATATAATGTTCATTAAGTAATTCTGGATGACGGTCAAGGATTGTCCCAATCTCCTGATTGAGGAATGCACATTCATCCAGAGTTATCCCCCCTTGCTTCTCCACCAAGAAGCGGAGGAGGAGACCTTTTCCCCGCCGTTGTAAGTCCATTTCTACCAACTCTATCTTTTGGGTTTCTAAGAAAGGGGAAATTAATTCCTTTATTTTTTCTCTCTTTTCTTCTTCAAACATTTAACAAAAAAGTGGGCTTTCACCCACTTTTTATCACTCCTTTCTGAAAAATTTCTTAGAAAATTTTACGCTAAATTCTTTATTTTGTCAAGTATTTTCTCTCGCGCCTCTCCGGAAGGGAAAGAAAAGCTTTCCCCTGTTCTTCTTAACTTCAGTTCCAACAAACCCTTATCAAGAAAACTCCGTCCAATAACCAGCCGGAGAGGAATACCTAAAAGGTCAGCATCCTTAAACTTTACCCCCGGGTGTAGTTCACGGTCGTCTAAGAGACAAGAAACTCCCCTCGCCTCTAACTCCTTATCTAAATTTTCCGCAATCTCCTTAATTAAAGGTTCGTTCTGATGGGTAGGGAGAATTAAAATCTCAAAGGGAGTAAGGCTTTTATTCCAGATAATTCCCTCACGGTCGTAATTCTGTTCAATAAAGGCAGCCATAATCCGATTTATTCCGATACCATAACAACCCATAATCATCGGTTTTTCTTTCCCTGCCCGGTCTAAAAAATTTGCCTTAAGCGCCTGTGAATATTTTGTTCCCAATTTAAAGATATGTCCAATCTCCAGGGCAGTCTTTAAAGAAGCCTCCTCCCCACAGCGGGGACATTTATCCTGAGAAGTAAAATAGCGAAAATCTCCAAACTCCTCTACAGAAAAATCCCTCCCTAAATTGACATTGATAAGATGTTTGTCGGGTTTATTTGCTCCTGTGACAAAATTAAACATCCCTTTAAGCGAATAATCCGCCAGAATCCTTATCCCCCTAAGTCCTACCGGACCAGAGAAGCCCATTGGTCCTCCGGTTAATTTCTCAATCGTCTTTTCATCAGCCATAACCAAATTTTCCACTTTAAGATAATGTGCAAGTTTTACCAGATTCAATTCATAATCTCCACGCACCAGAACCGCGGTTTCTTTCCCCTCGGCTAAAAGAATGATTGTTTTAACTAATTCCTGAGGATTAACCTTCAAAAATTGAGCAACCTTCTCTACCGTGGTAATCCCGGGTGTATCCACCTCTTTTATGGGTCTTAAATTCTGGTTAGTGGTTTCTGGTTTCTGGTTTCTCTCTCCTGGGCATTCCGCCTTATCCAAACTGGCAGCATAACCACAACTACTGCAGACCACAATCTTATCCTCTCCGCTCTCTGCAGGGGCCATAAATTCATGAGAGACATCTCCACCCATCATCCCCGGGTCTGCCTCCACCGCGATATAGTCCAGACCGCATCTTTCAAATATCCGGCAATAGGTGGCATACATTATTTTATAACTCTTATCTAATCCTTCCCAGTCACAATCAAAGCTGTAAGCATCCTTCATAATAAACTCTGCTGTCCTAATTATGCCAAAACGTGGTCGGGGTTCATCACGGAATTTGGTCTGAATCTGATAGAGAATCTGGGGAAGCTGTTTATAGGAACGGATTTCTCCACTTACTAAATAAGTAACTATCTCCTCATGGGTTGGTCCAAAAACTATTTCTTTCCCATGCCGGTCACGATAGGTAATCAAAATATCTCCTTTGAGTAGGCCGTAGCGTCCGGTTTTCTCCCAGAGTTCCTTGGGTTGCATCGCTGGCATAAGAATTTCCTGTGCTCCAGCCCTATTCATTTCCTCACGCACAATCTTAATTATTTTTTCTAAGACCTTCCAGCCTATGGGAAGATAAGTATAGGTGCCACTGGTGAGTTTACGAATGAGACCTGCTCTGAGCATCAGGATATGACTGACCGCCTCCGCCTCTCTGGGAATCTCTTTAAATGTGGGAATAAATGCCTTTGACCAACGCATGACTAAAAATATAACAAAAATTTGAAAACAAGTCAATTGACAAAAATTGACACTTTAAGAGAAAATATGGTATATTTATAATATAAAATGAAAAGAAGAACTTTCCTCTTTTTATTTCTCATTCCTTTCACGACTCTCACTTTTGGAGAAGATAACTGGCAACAAAATTTATTTACCCAATCTCCGCGTATAGAATATTTAAATAAAGA
>JAMWCM010000007.1 GCA_023818355.1 Candidatus Omnitrophota bacterium | reverse complement strand
CATCTTTTCTCCCTCCTATAGTTTACTAAAGCAATTAATCTTTCTCAAAATTATATCTTTATCACCGTCTTTAAAGATAACTTCTTGGCGCTCTTTTTCCTCCCCCCTTTCTTGCCAGGATTTGAAGCTATCCCCGGTGGTAAAGCCGCACATTTTATTGGTTATGAATATAGCAAAATAGCCAATGCTTGTCAAGAAAAATTTTATTTCTTGGTGGAGAGGTATCTGAAGACATTGAGGGCCGCTTTTGCTCCCTCTCCACAGGCAATGATGATTTGCTTTTCCGGAACATCGGTTACATCTCCAGAAGCAAAAATCCCCGGAATGTTGGTCTCATTATAACTGTTTACCTTGATCTCCCCAAATTGATTCTTCTCTACATCTTTAGCAAATTCAGAATTAGGAGTAAGACCAATTTCCACAAATACCCCTTGTAGAGGAATTGCCTCTTCCTTTCCTTCTCTTTTTATTTTAATGCCCGTTACCATCTTATCTCCAAGTATAGCGGTTACCTGAGTATTGTTGAGAATAGTTACCACCTTGCTTTCTTCTACTTTCTCCCGCATTATGGGGTCCCCACCTAAGGAAGAGGTGATATTTATGAGATAAATTCTCTTAGCTATCTTCAGCAATTGAAGAACGGCATCTAAGGCAGAATTTCCTCCCCCGATTACCGCCACCTCTTTTCCGGCAAAAAGAGGAGCGTCACAGGTGGCACAGTAGGTAAGACCTCTATTTTTAAATTCTTTTTCTCCGGGAATGTTAAGTTCACGGGATTTTTTTCCGGAAGCAATGATTGCGGTTTTAGCCTGGTATATCCCTTTATGGGTTTTTACTAAAACTAAATCCTCTATCTTTCTCACCTCCCTTACCTCCTCATTTTCTTTAACCTCAATACCAAATCCTCGCAGATGCTCTTCAAATTTTGCAGTTAATTCCGGCCCGCTGATGAATTGATAACCGGTATAATTCTCTACCGCCCCACTAATGGCTGCCTGTCCCCCAATATCTTTGGTAATTACCAGAAAAGACATTCTCTTACGCGCAGCATAGACCGCGGCGGTGATTCCCGCTGGGCCGGCACCGATAATAATCAGGTCATACATCTTTTTTACTATAAAATATTCAGCGCCTGTTTAATTCTTTCTTTATCAAAACCAACAATAATCTCTCCCTCAATATCCAGAACGGGAACACCCATCTGCCCGCTCTTACGCACCATCTCCTCGGCTGCCTGGGGGTTACGGGAAACATCAATGTCTTCAAAAGGGATATTGTTCTCTTGGAGAAATTGCTTTGTGCGGATACAGAAGGGACAGGTGGGAGTGGAATAAATCTTAACCCGTTTTGCCATTTCTCCTCCTATTCTATATGTTTGGGTTTTAAATCTACAATTTCTTTTATTTTTACTTCAATGAGATACTTGGGTGAAGGTAGAAGCACTTCCGGATGCGCCGGATGCCCTCTTTCTCCTTGAATATTTTTAAGTAAGCGATGGGTAAGTCTCTGGGAAATTACCCTCTCCCAAGCCTTAAGCAACTCCTTTCGGGAGGGAGTTAATTGCACAATTCTCCCTTCCCCTTTAAGTGTGTATCCGCGGAAGCGATGTTCATCCACCGCGGTAAGACTTAAATGTGTATTTTTTTGCAGATGGTTGAAGGTTTTCCCCTGGTAGAGGTCAAGGAGATAGACTCTGTCTTTTTCTATACGCACAATCCCTTTACAGGAACTGTGGGGGAAACCATCTTTGTCCAAGGTAGAAACAATCACAAAATGCTGATGCTCAAAGAAATGGATAACCTGCGGGGGGATTACGCTCATTATCGCCAAGGAACCTACTTTCTCTCTCCATCCTTGAGATTTTCAAACATCTCTTCATGGGTTATCTCTTCACCCAGAATGTGCAGAGCAAGCTGATAGGTATCATGGTCTTTGCCAAAGGTCTTCTGGGCTATTTTATTATAAACTTCAATTGCCCCTGCCTCCGCAGAGGTAACGATTTTGATAATCTCGTTATAGTCAGAGAGTTTCTTCATTACCCCGGGATAGGGATAGTTGGCGTTTTTGGCTAAATCGGAGATATCGTTTGTGGGTAAACCACCTAATTCAATTATTCTCTCTGCCAATTCCTGGGCATGCTCCAATTCGTCCTTAGCAATCTTCTCCAGAAACTCCTGCATATCCTCATAACCTTTCCCTTCCACTGTCTCTGCCATATACCAGTAGGCATAAAAGGCTAACCACTCATCACAATAGGCACGATTTAAGTCCTTAATTAAATCTTTCAAATCCAACCCCACAATTTCTCTTGCTTTTTTACCCATGGCTTCACCTCCTTTTAAAATCCCGTTATATCTAATTTCCCGGTTGAGGAATCATAGGTTACAACTATCCCAATAACCGGTGACCTTTGCCCAGTAGCTTTAATTACTAAATTATCAGGAGAACTACCCGAATAAGTATAACTAAAATAAGCTCCTGGCCGCGTATTTGGGTCCTCTATATCTAAGACACTTGTACTTGCGTCTGGAGGAAAAGTTCCATATTCCTGATAATACCTCAAGAGTGCCCCCCTCAAGGAGCCGATATTAGATGATGCCTCAGCAACCCTTGCCTTCTTGATGGTCTTCATATACTGGGGTAAAGCAAGGGTTGCCAAAATACCAATAATAATAATCACCACCAGGATTTCCAACAAAGTAAAACCCTCTTTTCTATGCATAAATTTCACCTCCTTTCAGGGTGCAATTTTAATGGCACTCGCCAGGCCAAAAATGGGTAAAAACATGGCAATGACAATTGTTCCCACTACCATCCCCATAAAAATTAAAACCACCGGCTCAAAGGCAGCAGTAAAACGTGCCACAAAGGCATCAATCCTTTCTTTATAAAATAGCCCTAAGCGATAAAGCATATTCGCTACCTCTCCTGCCTCTTCTCCCACCTCCACCATCTCAATCACAATGGGTGGAAAAACTTCACTCTCTGCCATTGGTCGGGACATACTCTGTCCTGCCCTTACCGCATCCTTTACCCTTTCCAAGGCAGATTCAATGAGTTTATTTCCCGCTGCCTTCTGCACAATCTCTAAGGCATAAAGTATAGGTACCCCACTTTTAATTAAAACACTGAAAGCTGAGGAAAATCTCTCCAAAGCAACCATCAAAAATAAATTACCGAAAAGAGGCAATTTCAATTTCCAGCGGTCAATGAGCCAGCGCCCCTTTTCTTTCTGGGAGAATTTCCTGATTATAAAAATTATCGCCATTATTCCCGAAATTTCCAGTAAAAAATAACGCCGAAGTAAGGAGCTTATTTTGATAATCAACAAGGTTAGGAAGGGAAGTTCTACCTGGAATTCATTGAAAATACGCTCAAAGATAGGAACAATCCGGCCAATAAAAATCGCCAAAGTGGCAATGGCCACAAAAGTAAGGATTGCGGGATAGACTAAAGCAGAGATAATCTTTCTTCGCAAAGCACCGGCTTCTTCAAGGTATTTGGCAATCTGGTCAAAGACAAAGGGAAGTTGGCCGGAGGCTTCTCCGGTCTGCACAAGATTTATCCAGAAGGAAGAAAAAACCTTAGGATGTCTCTTCAAGGCTTCACTTAAAGCCTTTCCACCTTCCACATCCTTCCTTACTAAATATAAAACCTTATCTAAGGTATGGGACTCAATCTGGTCAGAAACTACGCTCAAACTCCTTAAAAGGGGAACACCGGCATCTAAGAGGGTGGCTAACTGCCGGGCTAAGAGGATTAAGTCATCTAATCTTACTCCATAGTGGTAGTGCCTCTTCTTCCCTATCCGCCTGGAGATAATCTCCTCCCGGCTTGCCTGCACCAGAGAGGTAACTAAAAGTCCCCGCTCCTGGAGAAGAGCAAGCAAACTGTCCTGGTCCTTTGCCTCCAGGGAACCGGTTTCAATTCTCCCTTCTTTGGTTCTTGCCGTGTAGATAAATAAAGGCATAAGCGTTCCCGGTTTACTCCGCAGTGGTTAAGGTTACCCGCATTACCTCCTCCACATCGGTAATCCCCTGAGCAACTTTCTGCATCCCTGATTCCCAGAGGGTAAGCATCCCTTCTCCGCGGGCAGCTTCTCTTAAAATATCGGTTCCTGAACCTTTTTCAATTAAAGCCCTTATTCTCTCGGAAATGGACATAATTTCAAATATTCCGGTCCTTCCTTTATAACCTGTATGATTGCAGGCAGGACAGCCCTTATGTCTGTAGAGGAGGTCTTTAACTATTTTTTCCTTCTGCATAAAATCCTTGGCGGGCTCATAGGGTTCTTTACATTCGGAACAGAGTTTACGCACTAGGCGCTGGGCAGCTACCAAGAGTAAAGAAGGAGCAAGGAGATAGCGTTCTACACCAATATCTATTAAACGACCAATGGCTGTGGGAGCATCGTTGGTATGCACTGTGCTTAAAACCAGATGTCCGGTCAAAGCGGAACGGATACAGATTTCTGCCGTCTCCAAGTCCCTCACCTCACCCACGAGAATCACATCCGGGTCCTGTCTTAAAAAGGCACGCAGAGCCGTAGCAAAAGTAAGCCCGATATTGGGTTTTACCTGAACCTGATTTATCCCTTCAAAACGATACTCCACAGGGTCTTCAACAGTAAGGATATTAATCCGCGGAGACTTTATCTCATTTAAAGCTGCATATAAAGTGGTGGTCTTACCACTTCCAGTTGGACCGGTTAAGAATACCAGTCCGTAAGGAGAATAAATTGCTTTCTTAAAAATCTCCAGTTCCTTGGATTCAAACCCCAATTCCTTTAAGTCCAAAGGAACCTGGGATTTATCTAAGAGCCGTAAAGCGGCTTTTTCTCCATAAATGGTGGGGATTACGGAAACCCGGATATCCACCACCCGCTCACCAATCTTTACCATAAATGCTCCATCTTGAGGAAGGCGCTTCTCGGCAATATCCATTTTAGCCAGAATTTTAATGCGCGAAATCAGTGCCTGTCTTAAATAGAAGGCAGGAGGAGGAATCTCATGGAGGACCCCATCAATGCGATAGCGTAAAATCAGTTTATCTTTAAAAGGCTCAAGATGGATATCCGAAGCACGCTCTTCAATCGCCTGGCGGATAATTAAGTCCACCAACTTCACTACCGGTGCCTCTTCGGCTTTGGCAATCAGTTTATCTAAGCTTAAACTCTCCTCTTCCACAGTCTCTTCTAAGGTTTTCAGTTCCTCCTCGGTCCGATAGGAACTCTCAATCGCCTCCTTAAGAAGATTCTGCTTACCATAGAATTCTTCAATCGCCTGCTCAATCTCCGATTGGGTAGAAATGATGGGATTTATTTCGCATCCGGTAACTTTCTTGAGATTATCTAAGACAATCAAATCCGATGGGTCAACCATTGCCACAGTTAAAGAATTAAAATGATGGGAAATGGGAAGCACTTTATAGCGTCGGGCAAAATCGGCAGGAAGGAGTTTTTCCAGAGCCTCATCTTCCGCTGGTTTTAATTGTCCCTTGGAAAGAGAGACATAGGGAATACCCAGCTGCTTTCCTAAGGCAATAGCAATGTCTTTTTCGCTGACCAGTTCTAATTTTACTAAAATCTCTCCTAACTTTGCCTCTTCCACAAGTTGTGTCTGAAGCGCTTTCTGGAGTTGCTCCTCAGTAATCAGACCCTCTTTAACCAGAATATCTCCCAATTTCTGTCTCTGTCTTGCCATCTCTACTGACCAAATTTATCTAAGGTTGTCTCCACGGCCTTCTCCTTGGAAAGATTTGGGGGGACACTCATTTCCCGTTCCAAACCTTCAAAAGTTAAAGGAGTAGCATATTCCTTAAAAATATGGGGAGTGATAAAAACAATCAACTCTTTATCGGTTTTATCCTTACTTCTATTTTTAAAAAGATAACCCAAGAGGGGAATATCTCCTAAGAGGGGGACTTTCTTTATGGTTTCTTTATCCTCAGTGCTAATCAGACCTCCGATGACAATGGTATCCCCATCTTTAACCCTTACCGTAGTCTTTACTTCTCTTTTATGGGGGTCAACAAATTCAGCAGTGGTAAAAAATTGTGATTTCACCGGTGTGGTTACCGATGGCTGTAAAGCCATGGTAATGTAGCCATCTTTGTTTACCTGGGGAGTAACTTTAAGAACAATTCCGGTATCTATCCTTTCCGCAGAGGTGGTTTGAATCCCGGTGGTTCCCACCACTCCCTGAACGGTGGTAATGGTGGCGACTGCGGTTTTGGCGGTAATATTTATCTCGGCGGTCTCATTATTTAAAGTGAGAATCCGCGGACGGGCAAGAATCTTTGTCTCACTATCCTGCTCCAATAACTTTAAAGCGGCAGAAAAATTTGCTAAGGAGATTGTGCCGTAAGCCATCCCCGAGGTTTTGTCCATCCCTTCAGGAAAATCATGTTTTCTGAAAGGGAATTTGGTGGTAAGTTTCGGACCGGTATAGACCCCAATGGTATCTGCCCATTCAATACCTAACTTATCAATAGTCCCTAAGGTCGTTTCCAAAAGCTCCGCTTCAATCATCACCTGAGGCGTAGCCTCATCAAGTTTTGCTAATGCCTCCTCAATGATGGGAAACTGTGCGGGAATATCAGTAATGATTACGCTGTTCGTCCGGGAATCGGCAATGATTTTTCCGTATTCACTCAAAAGCCCTGCGGTCTTAATCGGCTCGCGTGCTGCTTTTGCCTCCTTAGTTCCTTCGCGTTTCTCGCGCATTTTCTCAAAGAGGTCCTTTACCACTTCTGCCCGGGCATAGTTTAAACTATAGATACGGGTAATTGTTTCTACTTCCGGCATAATCAATTCCTGAATGGTAATGATATTACTTCCCGGCGCCTGCTCATAGGTAAGGTTGTTGGCTCTAAGAATTGTATCTAAGGCATCCTCCACACTCACCTTATCTAAGTATAAAGTTATTTTCCTATCCTCTATCTCATGACTGGCAACAAAATTTAAACCCGATTGCTGAGAAAAAATTTTCAATACATCTTTGAGCGAAGCCTCCTTAAAATCCATAGAGATGGTAATCTCTTTAGGACTCTGTGCAAATCCTCCTCTACAGAGAAAAGTTAAAAAGATTAAACTCAAAATAACTCTCTTCATTCATCCCTCCTTTTAATCCGTTTTTTCTTTAATTATTCCACTTGCCCGCTCCAAGAAAAAAAAATGTTCTTTATAGATAAATTCTACCCCTTCTTTTCTTATCTCTACAATCTCCGCCTCCCCAATTTTATCTCCCTTACCTAAGACTATTCCGTTAATGATTGCCCGGGGCTTATCGCTTCCCCAGACAATTCCCTGAAGTTTTAAATCTGGAGGATTAACCTTTTCAATTTTCTCCACTGGCTTTTCCTGAGGAAGTGCACTTAAAAAGGGGTCACGATAATTTCCTCCAAAATATTTAATCTCCTTTTTCTCCTGCGCGAAAACCAACCCCCAAATCAGAAAAAGTAAAACCGCAACCTTGAGAATAATTCTTTTATTCATTAAAATGAGGATAAAAACAATGGATGTTCAAAACGATATCTAAGAGCACAAACCCTTTGCTATCTAAACGCTGACTGCTGGTTATTTTCTTGGGTCCTTTTTCTTCCCCCTCAGGAGTTGTTTCCCTAAGGGTTTTCATCTCCAGATAACCCACATCTATAAATTTATCTGAATTCTCCAATCTGCTTACCAGCTCTCCCAAGGTATGATAACTGCAGACCGTTCTCACCTTAACGGGAATATCTGTATAGTAGGTCGCACGCTCTAAGGGCTGAGGTTCAAGGGAAAGTAATTCCAGATTCAAAGCCTTAAAGGTCTCCGAAATTTTCCCCAATAGCCAGGAGAGGTCTTTTTCACTTTTCAGCAATTCCTGAGCCACATGTTTTTCGGTATCTTCTTTAATTTTGGTAATCTCAAAGAAGATTCTATTTTTTTCATATTCCTCATCCAGTGCCTTAAGCAATCTCTTTACTTCCTGGCTACGGGGTTGATAAATAAACTTGATTGTTCCGAAGTATACAGATATCCCTAATAAAATGATTACCAAGAATATTTTTTTAATACCCATACTATTTTGTACAAATTATTCTAAAACGGGTTATGCTCAATTCCCCTTCAGTCCCTTTTTCCATAAATCCCAACTCTACATTCCGGAAATCCTGGGCAAGGATGGGACTATTTTTAATATTGTTTACAAACCCATTGAGTAAATCAGAAGCGGATTTATTCTCTTTTGGAGAAAAAGCCTTCCCCTCTATGATTATCTTCAAGGATTTGCTCCCCGTGGTATCATCGGTTTTAGATTCCACGCGGAGATTTTCCAGCCATACTCCTTCAGGCAATAAGCGTGGAATTTCACTTAAATAAATGGTAAGGTAGACTCTCCTCCCCAAGAGGTTAACAAATATATTTCTTCTTTTATTCCATTCTTGATAGATTTTATTCAATTCTCCCTTATCTTTATGGACAAATTCTTTGCCGATGCGTTCCCTTATCTTTTTTACCTGATTAAGGTTATCTTTAATTATTTTTATCTGCCGGGAAAGGGTGGTTTGCACAAAAAACATAATCGCTAAACCCAGAAGCATTCCCCAGATAAGAACACGCCTGAGAATACTTTTTTCCTCCTTGAGGGGCTTTTCCACCTTGGGCAAGATTACCTTCTCTTCCTGAAGGTTGATCTGCTTATCCTGAGCAAGGAAACCGCGTAAAGCCAATCCCACGGCTACCGAAATCCCTGGTTCAAGTTTGATTTTTTTACCAAAAACCAAGCCAGGCTCGGCAATCTGCACAGGAATTTTCAGGTCTCCTAATAGGTTTGCCGACCAATCTTCCAGACTATTTTCCCCGGAGAGAATAACCTTCCCGATATTCAATCCCGGGAAATGTTTATAATAATAATCAAAAGATAACTGGATTTCGCGCAAAAGGTTATCGTATTCATTGAGATTTGTGGTTTCCCGAGAAGTTAGAGAAAAGTCGCGCACCAGATAGGGAGTTTCCTGGTCAGAGAGTATAATCACCGCCTCAGTTTTTTCAACATAAACAATTGCGGTCAGGTCTTTCTTACCCAACAGACCCAAGATGCGGAAAAGACGGAACAAAGCCCAGGCAGGAGTCTCTATGGCTAAAGGTTGAATATCTGCTTCCTTAAAGATTAGAAGACGCTCCCGTAAAATATCTTTCTTAGTAGCCACAAAAACAATTCTTAACCCCTTCTTCTCCCTATCCGCTAAGGTAAGAAAAGAACTTGCTACCTCATCCATTTTGAAAGGAATGTATTTCTGGGCTTCAAAACGGATGGCGTTCTCGCGTTCCTTGGGAGGAAGGAGGGGGATGGTAAAATAGCGCAAGATAACCTTACTATCTGGAAGAGAACTGACTACATTAAGCGGTTCAATCCCTTTCTCTTCAAGGAAGCGTCTCAGGTAACCACTCATCTGCACTCCGGAGAGTTCAGGTTCAGGAATCCCTGACAAATCCATCCTCCCTTGATTAAGCAATTGATATCCCGCAAGCGTCTTTCTTACCTGAACCACCTCAATAGAGTTCTTACCCAGATTAATTCCCGTAAGAAGATTAGGCATTTATTTTTCTCCGTGAATGCGGATGTTTATTGTTCTCCGGTCTTGCTCTCACCACTCTTGATTTTAACCAGCGGTCTATTGCCTTACGGTCAAAACGCCAGACCCTCCCTACTTTAATTCCGGAGATTCTTTTCTGATGGAGCCAATTATAGATGGTCTGTTTTTCCAATTTCAAATAAGAAGCCAACTCATTTATATCCATTAAACGGGTCAATCCTTCCTCCGGTGATTAAACGCGATTAGCCTATCAAAATAAATTTACTTTGTCAAGTATTTTTTTATATTTATTTACTTAAATTTAATTTTATTTACCGGAAATTTGTCTCACAGAATTGCCTATCCAGTCAAGATAGGGCTTATATCCTTTTTCTATATTTAAGGCAATTATCTCGGGAACGGTGTAGGAATGTATTTTCTTAACCTCCTCAAGCAATCTCCTAAACAGATTTTTTTTACTCTTTATTAATAAAAGCAGTTCTTTGCTTTTCTCAATTTTACCCTGCCAGTGATAAATTGAGGTAATCTCAGGAACAATATTTATACAGGCAACAAGCTTTTTCTCCACCAGAATCCGGGCAATCTTTCCTGCCTCTTTCTTATTGGGAACAGTAATCAAAACAACCAGATAATCTTTCATCTTACTTCAAAAGCAATGACGATATTAAAAGCAATCTGCTCGCGTTTTAGTTCCTTGGGGAAAGGAGGGAAGGGAGAAGCTCTCTCTATACTCCTTAAGGCAGTTTCTCTCAAGAGCGGGTCATTGCTTGAGCGCTGTTCAATTATCTTTAGCCTCCTTAAATTCCCGCGATTATCTAAAACAAAAAATACACAGACCTCACCAGGATTAAAAAATAACGGCTTTTTTCTATTTGCAGAAATTTTTATTTTCTCACGGATAGCCCGGTAATAATCTAAGAATGCGGGCTCTTTACTCAGAGCAGTGAAATCTCTTTTAACCCACTCCTCCTCTTTAGTGGTCTGTGGGGATAATTTTTTCTCCTCTTCCACCACTAAGGATTCTTTCTCTTTATGCTCCTCTCTTACCTCAATTTTTTTCACCTCCGGAGGGCTTGACTGTATTATTCTCATCTCTTCTTTTTTGGGCTTAATCTCAAAATAGTTTATCTCTATTTCCGGATAATCCCGCGCACGCTTAACCGGGTTAATATCCTGCCAGGGGAAAAGGAGCAGAAGATGTCCTAAGAAGGAAATAAACAATGCCTGCAAAAATACCCTGTCCATCAAATCTTATTATATCTAAAATTTAATTTCTCTGCATCTCAAAATTTATAAGTAATGCCCATAAGGAAATTCCTCTCCGGAGAGGGATAAAATCCCCGCTCATTATAAACAGTAGAGATTGCTCCGTATTCAGAATATTTTTTATTAAAAAGATTATTTACTGTAAAATATAAATTCCCTTCTCTAATTTTACGCTCCCATCTCAAATCCAGAGTAAAGAAATCCTTTAAAGGAGGATAATTATGCCCCTGGTCATTAATAAGAAACCTTTCTCCGCAATAATTGAATATGGTATTCAGTTCCCAATTCCGGGCAAATTTTAAATTTCCACTTAAAGAAGCCTTATGCCGAGGAATCAAAGGGATTTGCTTACCTGCATAATTACCTCCTTTAAAAAATGCCTCCGTAAAGGTATAGTTTCCATTGAGGATTAAACAATCACCAATTTTTTTCTCCGCAAACAATTCTAAACCCCGGTGTTCGGTTTTATCATAATTTCTATTGGTAAAAGTTAAAGGGTCATAATATAATTCATTCCTCAATTTCATAGCAAACAGGCTAAACCCTCCTCTCAAATATTCTCCCCAACCATATTCACATCCTAATTCGTAGTTATGGGAAATCTGAGGTAAAAGTTGGGTATTTACCGGAGGGGTTGACCAGATACTATAGTATTCATCGGTTGTCGGCAAACGGAAACTCCGGTTGTAGTTAATGTAGAACTTTGCATTCTCCTTAAAAAGATAATTCAAGCCAAAACTTAATGCCTCCTCATCCAACTGTAAGTCCTCATCCACGACTGTCCTACTTACCCAAGGGTCGCTATCCCAGATGCCAGGCTGAGGAGTGGAGTCAAAACTATATTTTGCCTTTTCCAGACGGTAACCCAAGAGAAAATTTAAGCGTTCGCTTAACTCTCCTCTATCCTGAAGATAATAACCGAGGGAGTTCTTATCAATAGCGGTTTCGCGCATTTTCTCCCCCTGATAATAAACCAAACCCCAGCCTGAATAGGCATCAATTAAAGAATCAACCTTATAAAAATCTATCCCCCCCATAAACTGATGTTCCTTCCCTAAGAGATTTGTCTCCAAAATAGCCGATGGCCGAAGGCTTAAGGTATCTATTCTCCGGTAGTCTAAACTCTGGGAACTCAAAAGATAGTTATCCACCTCTCGCCGACGAAAAGAGAGATGGGTATTAATCTCTAAGGAATCAGTTAGTTTTGATTTTGTCTCTAAGTTTATATATCCGTCTGCCTCACCCACATCGTCTGCAGGGAATTTCGTATCTCTACGGGAGGTATCTTTTAACTGGCTTTCCCTTAAAGCACCGGGTAGACCAAAATCCCCAAGATGGTAATTACCACTCAAGGTAAGGGAAAAACCATCTTGAGGCTGGTAAGTAATTTTACCAAAAAAATCCTCCCCTCTATAGTCACTATTTTTTCTATAACCATTTGTGGAATAACGATTGAAATTTATTAAATAGGAAAGAATTCCCCGGGAACCTCCCATTTCAAAATTGTATTTTTCTCTCTGAAAACTTCCGGTTTCGGCTTTAAATTTAAAAGTAGGTTTGCCTTCTCCTTTTTTTGTAAGGATATTAATTACTCCTCCCAGCGCATTATCTCCATAGAGAACACCCCCCATCCCCCGGATAATTTCTATCTTTTCCACTATTTCTAAGGGTATCTGCGTCCAAGCCACTCCACTTAAATCAATCTCATTTACCCTTCGGCCATCTATCAAAACCAAGGTATTCTCTCCGGCAAATTCTCCAAAACCGCGTAAGTCTACGGAAGCTTTAGTTCCTGTCCCATAATAGTCGCGCACCACCACACTGGATACAGGCCTCAATAAATCCACAATGGTTTGGGCATTAGATTTTTCTATCTCTTCTTTTGTAATCACGGTTACTGCCGCGGGTATCCTCTGGATATCCTGCGCATAACGCAAGGGAGTAATGACGATTTTTTCTAATGCATATTCCTCAGCATAAACCAGAGCCAATAACCCAATAACCCAATAACCCAATAACCCAATAACTAACTTTTTCATTTCTCCTCCTTTTTTAATTTGTAATTATTCGCTATCGTTGGGATAAACAAAAAACCCACCTTCACTGGTGGGCTACGCGCTTTAAACATTTCCCCTCCCGCGAAGGTACTTTACCACGATTGGGGATCGACCGGGCTAACCGCTAAAACCGCAAAATCGTATTCACAAATTTCGCAAAATTCTTTGCGGCATTTTTGCGATATTACCGTTGCGGGGCAGCTCCCTGGATCGCACAGGGAATTCCTTCCCCAATCAGGAAAACCGATTTTTAAAAATTATAAATTAAAAAACTAACTCCTGTCAACGAAATTTTTCTGGAATGATAAAGATGTGTGGTCTTTGGGTAATGGGATTCTCCTTGACCAATGCCACCGTCTCATAGACTTTTTCCAGCGTCCGGTAATCAAGAACCTCCTGTGGTTTACCTGATTTTTCTATCCTACCAGCAAAAAGAATAATTAGACGGTCACAGTATTGACTGGCTAAATTGAGGTCATGGAGGACTACAATGATGGAAAGCTTATCTTCACGATTTAATCTATATAATAGATCAAAAATCTCTATCTCATGTCCAATATCTAAGTGGGCAGTAGGCTCATCCAGTAAAAGCAGTTTTGGCTCCTGGATTAAAGCACGGGTAATAAAAACCATCTGTCTCTCTCCGGAGCTTAACTCCTCAAGATTTCTCAAGAAAAGATTTTCTATCCCTGTTAATTTTATCTTCTCCTGAATGATTTTCCAATCCCTTTCTCCTTCCCCTCTGTATCTTGTTAAAAAAGGATATCTTCCCATCCGGAGAATTTCTTCCACCGAGAAACTGAACCAGACCTGGGTCTGCTGGGGAACATAGGCAATCTCCTGGGCAAGGAGCTTTCGGGGAATCTGAGAGATATCTTTTTCTTTAAAAAATATTCTCCCCCTTAAAGGAGGAATTATCCTGAGGATAGTCTTTAGAAGTGTGGATTTGCCTGCGCCATTGGGACCGATAATCCCGATAAACTCCCCTTCCTCCATCTGAAAATTTATGTCTTCCAGAACCATCCTCTTTCCGTATCCACAAGAGAGGTTTTCCAATTTAATCAAAATTTTCTCTTCAGCCATTCTATTTAAAAACAATTTTTTTCTTTTTCTGCAATAAGTAAATAAATACCATCCCCCCGATAAAAGCAGTAATTATCCCGATGGGAATTTCTATCGGACTCAAAATAGTGCGTGCCAAGGTATCGGAGATAACTATAAAGATTGCTCCTCCTAAAAAGGAAGAGGGGATTAATAAACGATGCTCATTTCTTGAAAAAAAACGGAGAATATGGGGAACAATCAAACCCACAAAACCCACAATCCCACATAAGGACACGGCAGTGGCGGTGAGTAAAGAAGCTACATAGACCAACAAGCGTTTAGTTTTCTCTACATCAATTCCCAAAGAAATTGCCTCCTCTTCCCCTAAGGAAAGGGCATTCAATTCTCGGGAAAATAGGAAGGAAAAACCTATGCTGAAAATTCCTATCAGGGTAGAGGTCAACAGAAGAGAATTTTCTACAACCTCCAGGTTACCTAAGAGCCACCAGATAATTCCCCGCAGGAGTTTATCTTCAAAGAGCCAGACAATAAATATGAGAATATTCGTTAGAATTACTCCCACCACTACCCCGGAGAGAAGCAAATTTTGTGGGGGAATCCTTCCTTCCACCTGTGCCAAATACTTAACCATAAATACACTCATTAAACTTCCCAAAAAACCACTCAAAGGAAGATAAAATACCCCGCTATAGCCAAAAAAACTTCCTAAAACTGTTGCCAATACCACCCCCAATCCTCCGCCACTGGATACGCCCAAGATATAAGGGTCTGCCAGGGGATTGCGTAAGACTGCCTGAAAAATTACTCCGGAAACCGAAAGCATCCCTCCTACCAATGCTCCCAGAAGGATGCGTTTAAGACGGAGCATAAAAATTACTCTCTCCGTATCCGCAGAAAGGATCCCTTTAAAAGATATGGAGACCGTCCCCAAAAAACCCGCACAAACAATCACCCCTAAAAGAATGATTAACAAAATTCCGTTAAATAAAAAACCCCTTTTTTTAATATAAATCTTCTCCATAAAATCTTCTGTAGAGTTCTTTTATTCCCGCAATTATCCGCGGTCCCGGCCTTAAAATTATATCGGGATCTATATCCGCATAAATTCTATCTTTCTTTATCGCCTCAACTATCTGCCAACCCCAGCGCTTCCCAATAGATTTTTTCATCCCTTCATTATTCTGCATATGGGAAACAATGATTACCTCGGGAGAATTTTTTATCACCTGTTCCTGAGAAATTCGGGAAAATTTTCGGGGAAGATTGTGGGCAATGTTTATCCCTCCCGCAAGAGAAATCATTTCCTCTATATAAGAGTTCCTTCCACAGGTAATTAAAGGAGAATCCCAGATTTCCAAAAAGACCTTCGGTCTATCCACTTTATTTTTAACCTTCTCTTTTATCTCTGCCAATTCCTTCTCCATTTCCCTTACCAGGGTTTTTGCCCTTTCTTCCTTATGGGTTATCTTCCCAATTTGCAGGACATCCTGAAAAAGTTCCTTAATACTCTGGGGGTCCACAGTAAATACCCTCAGACCCAGACGCCTTAATTTTAAATTGAAAGGATTCTGTTCCAGGCCGGTGATAAAAACAAAATCCGGTTTCAAGGAAACAATTTTTTCTAAATTTGGATGACTGAAGCTCCCCACCTTTTCAATCTTTTTTGCCTCCTCAGGATAATTGGAAAAAATATCCACACCCACAATATTCTTTCCTAAGTCCAGGGCAAAGAGAATCTCGGTGGTATTGGGGGCAAGGGAAACAATCCTTAAATCCTGAGCCTTTACCTCAGGGGAAATAAAAAACATCAACACCAAAATAAAAAATCTCTCTTTAATACTCAATCCCTTTTCTCGCCTTTATCCCCTTTTGAAAGGGATGTTTGATTTCTTTTATTTCACTGATATAGTCAGCGAATTTTTTAAAAATGGGAGGGGTGCTCCTCCCGGTAAGAATTAACTCTGTCGTTGGGGGTTTCCCTTTAAATAAATGGATAATTTCTTTCTCAGTGATAAAGCCTGAACTTACCGCATTGAGTATCTCATCCAGAACAACCACCGCATATTTTTCTTCCTTAATTATCTTTTCTACCTGTATCAAGGCTCGGGTTATGGATTTTTTCAGTTCATCTTTGTTTAGTGATTTATTGAATAATGGATGCTGTTGCTTCCGAAAGCGAATAATTTTAAATTTTTTATCTAATTTCCTCAACGCTTTCATCTCTCCTGAGGGGAAATCTTTCGGTTTCAAGAATTGGAAAACAACAACCTTCTTTCCCCACCCCCAGGCACGGAGAGCAAGCCCCAGAGAGGAGGTGGTTTTCCCTTTTCCTGTTCCATAGTAGAGATGGATCAAACCTCTGTTCTTCATCAATTTATCAGGCTAAGCGTTCCAAGGGGAAATCGGCAAGAGCAATGAGACTTTCTCGGAATCTGCTTTTAGGGAGAATTTTGATATTTTCTTTTGCCTGGTCAGAAAAATATTTCGCCTTTTTTAAAGCCAATTCCACGGTGCGGTAAACCAGGGCAAGGGCACGGGTATGGGGGAGGTCTTTTTTTTCTCTCAGAAAATTGATAACCTCCATTCTTTCTTCTTCGGGAAGAAAAGGGAAAAGATAGATTAGAGAAAAATCATCTTTCTTAATCTCTAAGTCGTGAATGAAGGAATTATTTTCATCCATTACCTTCAGACAATCGTCTACAATCTGCAGGGATAAACCGAAGTTTAAACCAAAGTTACTCAGGGATTCTCTGAGTAAATCTCTTCCTCCGCAGAGATAGGCTCCTGTCCAGCAGGCGAGGGATAAGAACTTTGCGGTTTTACTCTTTACCACCTCCAAATAATCATCTTCTATAAAACGGAAGTGATTAAGGAAATCCATTTCCCTTATCTTTACTTCCACCATTTCTCGGAAAATTTCTATAAATTTTGGAAATAAATCTGTTAATTCCAGTTCTTTTAAAAGAAAAAATGCCTCGGAAAAGAGATAATGAGAGAAGAGAAGGGCAGAGTTCTGTTTCTGCGTATTTAGTTCTAAACCATTTTCCGAAACTATCCCTACATTTTGCACAAGGCTATTCTGAAGCAATAAAGCGGTGTGGAAAATTTCTATGGCAAGAGAAAATTTCTCTAACTTAGAAAGAAGCGAGGAATTAATTTCCTCCCCCCGGATAGCCTTTGCGGAAAGGAAAACTAACCCTGGCCCAAACTCTCCCTGGGGAAAGGAAAGGAGATATTCGGAGATGGTGAAAAAAAACTTTTCTTCTCGTCTGAGGAGATTTCCGTAACTTTTCTTCCAGGAAGATAATTCTTTTTTTACGGGAAAGAATACATCCGCAAGATAATCTTTCCCTCGGAATTTTATTGTCCGGACCATTAAGCAATCCCTTTAAAAAATTATTCTACCACATCCCCAACTACCGGTTCAACCTTTATCCCTAACTTCTCTAAGTAAATTCGTGCCCTCTCCAGATTCTCCTTCGTCCCACTCAATTCCAGAGTAACCTCTCCTAAACTTTCCGTAATCCTTGCCCTTCTAATATTGGGAACAATATCAAATTTTTTTGCCATTGTATAAATCACCGGTTTCTTAATCAACTTCTGTGGAAATACTAAATGAACTATCTTCTTCATCCCCCCTCCTTCTCTATTCTCTACGCAGATTGCCACACACCGGACAATCTGGGTTCGGTTTAACGGTTATTTTTCTGAAATCCATCGTTATCCCTTCCCAGATAAGCAGTTTGTTCTTGAGATTTTCACCGATTCCGGTAAAATACTTCAAAACCTCCAGAGCCTCTAAACAACCCAAAACTCCCGGAGCAGCCCCGACCACTGGAAACTTTCCCTCCGGGGGAGCTTCCGGAAATATACAGGCAAGGCAGGGAGTTTGGGGAACCTGAATAAAACTCAGATACCCCGACATACCCCAGACACTGGCATAAACCAAGGGGATGTTTTTCCGTAAAGCACATTCATTCAAAATCATCCGTGTCGCAAAATTATCCATACAATCAACAATTATCTGACTTGAACCCACCAATTTGTCTATATTCTCCCCGGTTATTTTTTGGGGAAATTCTTTGACCGTTATTGTAGGATTGAGAACTTTAAGCGTCTCCTTAGCCGAGAGAGCCTTATTTTCCCCGATGCGTTTATCGTGATGGAGAATCTGGCGATTGAGATTAGAAAGTTCAGGCACATCGTAATCACAGATGTTTATTTTTCCTACACCCGCAACCGCGAGATAGATGGCTACAGGAGAACCCAACCCCCCTGCCCCGGCAATAAAAACCTCACCATTCTTTAGCCTCCTCTGTCCTGCTTCACCCCAGCCATCAATGAGCATCTGTCGGGAATATCTTTCCAAATCATAGGCGGTGAGTATTAATTCCTTCCTTCCCATTTCATCCTCCGGCAATTGCTGGAATTATGGAAACTTCATCTCCATCCTTTAGGGAGGTTTTCTCCATCTGAAGAAAACGAATATCTTCCTCATTGACATAGATATTCACAAATCTCCGCAACTTTCCTTTCTCATCGGTAAGTCTCTCTTTCATTCCCGGAAATTTCTTTTCCAAATTCTCCACTAACTCCTGAATATTCCTCCCTTCAACTTCTACTTCCGGAAGATTTCCGGTCAATTTCTGTAAAGGTGTAGGAATAAGCACTTTTACTGCCATATAATCCCCCTTTCTTTAAGTATGCTCCTTAAGGGTTTCCATAAACGATTCAAGGGTAGGTTTGATATGCCATAGTTTTTTTAGTTGGGGAATAACCGCATCCTGGGTCTTTAAACCATTCCCCGTAATACAAATTACAATTGACTCCTCCTTGGGAATTATCTTCTGTGCAAGCAATTTCTTGGTCACTGCCAAGGTAACCCCACCAGCAGTCTCGGTAAATATCCCCTCAGTTTCTGCAAGAACACGCATTGCCTCAACAATCTCTTCATCAGATGCCTCTTCTCCCCATCCCTTAGATTCTTTCACCACAGATACGGCATAATAACCATCCGCAGGATTGCCAATGGCTAAAGATTTGGCAATGGTTTTTGGACGCACCGGTTTAATAATCTCTGAATTCTCTTTAATGGTAGTCACTACGGGAGAACAGCCCTGCGCCTGTGCTGCGTAAACCTTTGTCCTGGGTTTCTCTACAAACCCCAATTTATACAATTCCTGAAATGCTTTCCAGATCTTGGAAATCAGCGACCCCCCAGCCACCGGAACCACAATGTGTTGCGGAAGTCTCCAGTTAAGTTGTTCGGCGATTTCAAAACCAAAGGTTTTTGAGCCCTCCGCATAGTAGGGACGAATGTTTATATTTACAAATGCCCAGTGGTATCGGGAAGCAATCTCCGCACAGAGACGATTTACCTCATCGTAGCTTCCCTCCACCGCCACCACCTGGGCTCCATAAATCAAGGTAGAGACAATCTTTGCTAATTCTAAGTCGGCAGGGATAAAAATAAAACTCCGTAAACCGCAGAAAGCCGCCTGCGCGGAAACCGCATTGGCTAAATTTCCTGTGGAAGCACAGGCAACAGTGTTAAAACCAAACTCTTTTGCCTTAGAAATGGCTACTGCCACTACCCGGTCCTTGAAAGAAAGGGTAGGATGACTCACCGAATCGTCCTTCAGATAGACCTCTTTCGCTCCTAAGTATGCAGAAAGGTTTCTTGCCCGGATCAGGGGAGTAAATCCGGAAAAGAACCCGGTGATTGGCTCTTTATTTAAGGGAAGCAACTCCCGATAACGCCAAAGATTTTTTGGACGCTTAGTAATCTTTTCTTTGGTCAAGACCTTTCTTATTCTCGCATAATCATAAATAACCTCCAGGGAACCAAAACAGTACTCACAGACAAAGAGAACCTCTGGGGGATAATTCCTTCCACATTCCCGACAGCGCAATCCCAAAACATAAGACATATGCTCATCCCCTCCTGTTTAAAGTAAGCCTTCAATAATCTCTTCCAGATTTTTAGGCCAGAAGAAATTATAATAAACCATTTTCCCTTTTCGGTCAATAATGATATCTGTAGGAACCCCGATGACCTTATATAAATGTGCCACCTCGTGCTTCTCATCCAGCAATATAAGGTAAGGAATCTCTTCTCTAACTTTGAATTTCTTTACTCTCTCTCCCTCCTCTCCAATAACCACCGAGATTATTTTCACATCCTTTTCATTGTATTTACTCTGGATTCTTTTAAGGATGGGTATTTCTCTTATACAGTAAGGACAACCAATCATCCAGAAGGTGAGAAGAATAACCCGTCCATTAAAGTCATTTAAAGAAACCATCTCTCCGGAAATGTCGGGTAAACGAAAATCCCATCCACTCAAAGAAAGATCGTAATCCTCATTTTTCTCTACAGGCTTTCCTCCCCGGTTCTTTAAAAGAATCGCACTTCCTGCTCCTAAGAATATAACCAATAAAATAAAAAATATTACTTTTCTCTTCATCAAAAAATTCTCCCGGCTTTGAGAAAATAATATCCACTTATCAATAATAAAAACCAAGCAAAGAACCTCTTTATTTTTATCATCCACGACCCTGTTCGGGGAAGATTGGCTAAGATTCCGGAAAATGTTCCCGCGAGGATTAAAAGTAAACCCATCCCATAAGCAAAGACAAAGAGTAAACTCATTCCCAAAAAAATCTTTTTCTTGAGGGCAACAAAGAGAAGAATTGCACCCAGTATGGGAGCGGTGCAGGGACTGATAATTAGCGCGGAGAGCATTCCTACTAAAACTGCTCCTAAAAAACTGCGCTTATAAGGAAGCGGATTTCTTTCCTTTAAGAAACGGGGGAGTGGAAGGGTAAAAACCTCAAAGAGAGAAAGACTGAAAATCAGACAGAGATTGCCTACAAGAAAATAACTCAGAGGATGGAGGGTCAATTCTCCTAAGACCTTTCCGGTTAAAGCCGCGAGCGTCCCCAGTAAAGCATAAACCATGGCAAAACCAGAAACATAAGCGAGGCTCAGGAAAAATCCCTTTCTCTTATCCCCAATGCTCCTACTGCCAATATAACCAATGGTCACAGGAAGCAGAGGATAAACACAGGGAGTAAAGCTTGCCAATATTCCTCCCACGAATGCCAAAAGATAAGTTAGAAGTGATACTTTAGACAAATATACCTCAAAATTGTTTAGAATCTCCATCTTTTAAGAAATTATCTCCTCTCTCAGTTTTTCTATCCCTACTCTATTTAAGAGATTTGCTAAACGCTCCCCTTTCTTTGCTTCTTTTGCATAAAATTCTAAGACTTTTTTTATGGCCGCAATGGCCTGGTTTTCATCCAAAAAATTAGCAATCTTTTTCCCCAACTGGGGAAACCTTCCCCATTTTCCTCCCACATACATTGCCAAGCCTGTAAGTTTTACTTGCCAGGCACCTTGTGGACAGTTAAGAATGCAGAGACCACAATAGACACACTTTGACTCCTCAAGTTCAATCTCTTTTTTGCGGGGATGAATTTTTATGGCTTCAGTAGGACAGACCCTTTCACAGATTCTTAAAAAATTGCACTTCTCTTTATGCCATTCGGGCATTACCTGCCCACAGAAACCAATCTCGCTCTCCTGGGCACGGGCACAGGAATTGGTGCAACCAGAAACACTGATGCGAAACTTATGGGGAAGGCAAATTTTATTTTTTAAACGCACGGCTAAATCTTCAGGATTTATCCCGGGAATCTCTGCATCCATTTCTATCCCTAAGGGTTGAATTTCAATCTCCTCTTTACCATAAAATTCTTTTTCAATCTTCCCGGCAAGAACAAGTGTATCTACCCATGCCCAGGGACACCAGCACGTTCCTGGACAGGAGACCACCGCCCTTATCCTTGGACCACTAACCGATATATCTAAATTAACTTTCCCCAGTTCTTCCTTTATGGAAAAGATATTTTCCTGATGCACATAAGGGATTTCTATACCCTGACGGGTGGTGAGATGGACTATCCCCTGGCCATAGTTTTTTGCAATCTCCGCTAACTTTAGCAGTTGTTCAGCATTTAACATTCCTAAGGGGGTCTTGATGCGTAAACAAAAGAGTTCCTTTTGTCTCTGTTTAAGATAAGCCCACCCTTTTAATTCTCGGGAGAGTAAAGAATTTTCCATTTTTAATTTTTGTTATATTATACCAGAAATTTAAAGAATATCCACAAAAACTTATCCCTCATTAATTTGATATATTTTATCTAAAAATATATTGGAAAGCACTAGCGCACCCTTAATAATTCCTTTTAAATCATTAAGTATAGTATTTAAATTCAAACTATAATTTTTAAATAAAGAACTTCTTGCTAAAGGATGAGAGAGAAACACCCTCCAGACTTCCTCTTTAATAAATTTTTCTTTGCAGTGGTGGCTGGAGAAGAAATACTCCTTGACCCCTCTAACCAGCTTAATGGCTTGGGTTTTTTCTACCCTCATTCCGCAAATCGGGTCTACTACCATCTGACTTTATAAGGTTAACTTATTTACTAACGGAACAAACAGATTGGCAAAGGCTAAGGCCAAAATATGGCTATCGTATTGAGGCACTAAAGAGAAAAGGAGGAAAACAAGGATAGCGGTGAGAATACCATAAATTAATCTTGCCCGAGCATTCTGAGGAGAGGTTTTGGGTTCAACGAGCATAAAAAAAGCAAAATAAAAGTTAAGGAGAGTTAACTGCGGCGTAAAAAAACGCTGAAGGAATAAGGCACTTAATCCCAAAAACAATAAATGTAATCCTAAAAAGACGAAGATCAAACTCAGCCAGCGCATTTTGAAGGCAATAAAAAATCCCAAGATTATAATCAGTATTGCGGGAACCCCAGCCCACCAGGAAATTATTCCCTTAAAGAAAAAACCGCTTAACAATAATCCAAAGTTAGCCGGATTAAAGATGTGCCTTTTCTTCACAATTAAAATATGCTTGGAAAAAATAGCCAGGGTTACAGCAAGCACTAAAATCCATAGGCTCTGATGGTAATCAAGCACTTCTGCCACAATCAGTCCGGTAATTATAGCACTGGAGGGGAAAATTATTTCTTTATTCTTGAGCAATCTGAGAAAAACATCCGCAATCATCGCCACCAGCAGACTAACCAAAAGCCAGAGAATACCTCTGAGAAAATCCTTTTTAGGCAAGGCAAATAAGGCAACCAGAATTAAAGATATAATCATCCACGCCTTGGGACTATTCTTTAACCTTAAAAACATATTCCTCTTTTGCCTCAGCGGACAATAAGGCGGCCATGCATACGGCCGTGACCTATCCCGCAGTAAACAGAACAATGGAGCATAAACTCCCCCTCTTTATCCGCTAAAAATTCTACCACTTTAGTCTCCCCAGGGGGCAGGGTCACATTTATTTTATATTCCGGAATCAAAATCCCGTGGGTAACATCGGTGGAGGTTACTTTTAATCTGATTTTTTCTCCCTTATTTACGATAATTGGATCCGGAGAAAAACCATACTGGAATGCCTTAACCTCAACTTCTCTCACTCCATCCTTTAACTCACCCGAAGGAACTAACTCCTTTTCCTCTTCTTGCCTCATTTCATGATGATGACCCATACTCATACCGCTCATTTGAGCAATGCAAAGACTAATCCAGAAAAACATCAATATAAAAAACAATATCTCCTTCATTTTCTCCTCCCTAATTAGAATGCATCTGTGTTCTGTGCTCTTCATAGGCATAAACCGAGGTTATTCCTATAGTCAATAATAAAATTATACCTATTACTAATCTCATCTTGCACCTCCGTCTTTATCTCTTACTACAACAACCCCTTTTCTAATCAAAAGTACTACAATCACCACAACCAATATTATACCCAACCATCCCATCATTTAGAATGTCTTTCTGTAAGAGATTAATTTTGCGTTAACCGCCACGATAATCGTACTTAAAGACATAATAAGCGCACCCACAGCAGGAGCAAGAACTATTCCGTAATTATAAAGGACTCCTGCTGCTAAAGGAATCGCAAAAATATTATAACCAACAGCCCAGGCTAAATTCTGAACCATCTTGCGTTGCATAATACCAGATAAAGAAATAATATCTGCCACATTGCGGGGATCATTTTTAACCAATACAATATCCGCAGTTTCCACCGCAACATCGGTGCCAGCTCCGATAGCAATACCCACATCAGCCACAGCCAAAGCAGGTGCATCATTAACTCCATCTCCCACCATTGCTACGCTTTTTCCCTGTTTTTGAAGTTCTTTAATTTTTTCTGATTTCTGATGCGGTAAAACCTCTGAGAAAAAAATGTCAAGCTTAAGTTCACTGGCAACATACCTTGCTACAGCATAATTATCCCCAGTAATCATTGCTATCTTAAGACCCAATTTTT
>JAMWCM010000099.1 GCA_023818355.1 Candidatus Omnitrophota bacterium | reverse complement strand
CAATTTTCTTGAAATTACCTTTAATAATATTCTTGCAAAATATATTTTTTCTTGCTATATTAAATTTTGTTAAAAATAACTGAAAAATCAGGGGAAGGAGAAAAATGGATTTAAAGAAACTTTTTAAAACGGTGGTGGAGAAAGATGCCTCGGAAATTTTTTTCAAAGTGGGTTATCCTCCCTATTTAAGACTCCTGGGAGAAATTACTCCCTTAGATTCCGAGAAACCCATCAGTCCTCAAGATATGGAGGAAATCATCAAAGAAATTCTTATCCCTGAGCAGAGAGAGATTTTCCGCACACGCAAGGAGGTGGATTTTGCCTTGGATTTGCAAGATATCGGTAGGTTTCGGGGGATTCTCGCCTTAGACCGTCAATATCCCTCTTTGGTTTTTCGCAATGTAAGAAGAAAAATTCCTACATTTTCCGAATTGGGTCTTCCCTCTAAGATACTGGAAAAACTCTCCTTAGAAAGAAGAGGACTTGTACTTCTCTCAGGTTCTACCGGAAGTGGGAAATCTACCACTATCGCCAGTATGATTGAATATATCAATCAGAATAGGCATAAACACATTTTGACCATTGAAGACCCCATTGAATTCTTATTTGAGAATAAGA
This sequence comes from Candidatus Omnitrophota bacterium, assembly GCA_023818355.1. Lineage (GTDB taxonomy): Bacteria > Omnitrophota > Gorgyraeia > DTHP01 > DTHP01 > DTHP01. Next base: position 4,355 of record JAMWCM010000099.1, on the reverse strand, counting down.
AATCTATTATTACCCAGAGGGAAATCGGAGCAGATTGCCTTTCTTATATGGATGCTTTACGGGAAAGCACCTATCAGAGTCCAGATGTAATCTTTATCGGAACCATCCGTGATAGAGAGACGATGCATGCCGCAATTATGGCTGCGGAAACCGGACAGCTTCTTTTAAGCACCATTCACTCCATCAATGCTTCTCAGACAGTGGAACGCATCATTAATCTTTTTCCACCCCATCAACATGATGAAATTAGGATGCATCTTTCCTTACTCTTGAAGGGAATAATTTCCCAACGGCTTGTCCCCCGTGCGGATATTCCGGGAAGAATCCCGGCATTGGAGATAATGGTGGGAACTCCTACCATCTCTTCCTTAATCCGGGAAAATAAGATCCATCAACTCAATCAATATATTGAGGCGGGAGCATTTTTTGGGATGCAGACTTTTCATCAGTCTTTAGCGCGTTTATATTTTGATAAAAAAATAAGTTTAGAAACTGCGAGAGAGTTCTCCGATAATCCCAAAGAACTGGAACTCTTCATCCAGGGAATAAAGAAGTTAGACGGAACCATTGAATAATTTCTTTCCTTTTGTAATTGACTTAATTATTCTCCCCTGCTAAAATTAATATCCATTAGCAATGGTAATTTATTTCGGGGCGTAGCTCAGTTTGGCATGAGAGCGCTTGGTTTGGGACCAAGAGGTCGACAGTTCAAGTCTGTCCGCCCCGATCACACTGCGCCTGTAGCTCAATTGGATAGAGCACCTGCCTTCTAAGCAGGGTGCTGGCCGTTCGATTCGGCCCAGGCGCGTAGGGATTTAGTTAAATAGTGATTAGGAAATGAGAAAGGTAAAGAAGATAATTTTATTGTGTATAGTTTTGATGATTATTACGGGATATTTTTTATTAAGGTTTAAACTCGGTTTTTTATTTATGCTTGAACTTTCTAAGCTTTTAAAACGTCCGGTGAATATTGAAAAGGTTGATTTAGAATTCCCCTTTTCTATTACCATAAAAAATTTGGTTGTTTTAGAACCGTCATCAGAAGAGAGCGATGAAAAATTTTTAACCGTTGAGAGAGTAAAGGTTACCCCTGCGATCTTACCATTTTTAAAAGGGAAAGTATTTCTTTATTCATTAACCTTTAACCATCCTCAATTGAGAATAGTTAGACTGTCGCGCGATAAATTTAATTTTTCCGACATATTTTCTCCCCAGATAAAATCTCCCAATAAGAGAATACCTTTATTGGTATTAAAGTTAAAAATAGTTGATGGAGAAATCATTTTTATAGATAAGACTGTAAGTGAACCTCGGGAAATTTATCTTAAGGATATTGATTTTCTGCTTTCTAAACTAATTTTTCCGCTTACCGATGTGGCTATGGATTATAAGTTGAGAGCAGAAACAAGGGGAGGAGATGTGCAGGAAACTGCAGAAATCAATTCTTCAGGATGGCTAAATTTCAAGCGGAAGGATATGGATGTAAAATTTAGTTTGCGTAATTTAGATTATTTAAATATTAAACCATATTTAAAAGAGGTAATTTCCGGTAAAATTAATCAAGGAATTATCAATTTTTATACCGAGGCTGTTTCGCAAAATAATGATTTGAGTTTAAAATGCAGATTAGAATTGGAGAAGATTGCAACCGGAGCAAGTTCTTTTGAAATTTTTGGCATTCCTCTGGAAAAGATTATGGAGGCATTTAAGGATAAGGATGGTAAAATAATGTTTGATTTTGAAATAAAAACAAAATTTGACAAACCCAAGATAGATTATGGTAAGATAGGGGAGCAACTTTGGAGAAAAATAGCTGAGAAATTGGTAAATAAGTCTCCTTCCCTTATCCTGGATAAAGCAAAAGAAGGTGTAGAAAAACTGATAACTGAGCCTTTAAAGTCAATAAAGGATAAACTTTAAGGGTCTTCAGAGGAATGATTGTGGCGAGTGTAGCTCAACTTGGTGAGAGCACCTGACTGTGGCTCAGGGTGTTGCCGGTTCAAATCCGGTCACTCGCCCCATTTTTAAGGAGGTGGGAGTATGCCCGTATACGAATTTCAGTGTAAGGAATGTAATGAGGCCTTTGAGGTTAAGTGTTCAATAGAAGAATACACTAAACTCAAACCCACTTGCCCAAGATGTAAAAGCGATAGAGTGGAGAGAAAAATTTCTCCTTTTTATGCCCAGACTGAATCTAAAACATGAAGATTGGAATTCTTTCCGATACGCACGATAATCTTGTGAACATAGAGAAAGCCTTAGATTTATTTAAGGAGCAGGGAATAAACTTCTTTGTCCATGCCGGTGACTATGTTGCCCCTTTTTCTCTTAAACCTTATTTTGAAAAAGGATTTGATTTTGTAGGTGTATTTGGTAACAACGATGGCGAAAAAGCAGGATTAAAAGAAAAATCTAAGGGTAAGATTAAAGAACCCCCTTATATTTTTAATTACGGGGGGAAAGAGATACTTATTGTTCATGAATTATCCCAGGTCAAAGACCTTCATCTACATAATTCCCCTTCAGTAATTGTCTTTGGCCATACCCATATTGCGGAGATAAAAAGAGAGGAAGGTACGCTTTATATAAATCCCGGAGAAGCGGGGGGTTGGCTTACTGGAAGAGCAACTTTTGCCATCCTTGACCTGCAGAAAATGGAAGCAGAGGTTATGGAATTGAAATAGGAGAAAAATGCCTATAATGAATATCAGTATTATACCTTTGGGGACAAAGAATACCTCTCTAAGTAGATATATTGCTGAAGCAGAAAGAATTTTGTTGAAAGAAAAGAACATAAAAACTCAGATTACCGCTATGGGAACAATTGTGGAGGCAGATTCGCTTAAAAAACTCTTAGAGATTGCCTGCAGGATGCACGAGAGAGTTTTTGCTTCCGGGATAAAGCGCGTTTTGACCAAAATAGAAATTGATGACCGCAGGGACAAAAAGGTTAGTATAGAGAGTAAAGTGAAATCAGTAAAAGAAAAATTAGAAAGGAGGTGATTTAGGATGGCGAAGTTTCTTATGTTGGGTAAGTATACCCTGGAGGGAATTAAAGAAATTAGTAAGGAGAGGACAAAAAGAGTAAAGGAAGTAATTGAGAAAGCCGGGGGGAGTGTAGAGGCAATGTATGCTCTCTTAGGAGATTATGACCTCGCTTTTTTGGTTGATTTTCCCGATAACCCCAGTGTAATTAAAGCCTCGGTTTCCCTTACTAAACTTACGGGGATTGGTTTTACCACCTATCCCGCCTTGAGTGTGGAAGAGTTTGATAAACTTGTGGGTTGATTTAATCTGCATGGTCTAGGTTTTAAACCGATTACTTCTAAAAGTAAGTGGAAAGTGGTTGTTTTTTCTACCATTCTTACTTCTCTGATTTTGGGGGAAAGCAAAATCACTACTAAACAACGCAGAGAACTGGATACCAAAAAGAGGCTTAATATTTTGTATCCTCTTAAAAGAGGAAGGTATTTTACTAAGGTTCCTCCCAAGAATGCTCCCAGACATAATGCTACTCCATTAAAGACATTAAAATAGGCAACACAGCGGGTTCTTTTTTGGGGAGTTACGGCATCTAAAATAAAATTTACTGCGGAGAGATTAAACCCTGACCAGGCAAATCCTGAAAGTACCTGAATAAAGAATAGATAAAAAGGGCTTTGGTTGATAATCCAGAGAAAGGGAAGAGAGATAATAAAGTAGGAAGTTGTTTTTAGGATTTTCACATTTCCCACCCGATCCGCATTCCTTCCCCAGCGGTCAACCATAAGGATAGAGGAAATTGCCACCGTGGTCACTAAGACTGTATAAGTTAAATAATTAAATTTTAGGTCCTTCAGCATAAAAACTGAGAAAAAGGGAGCGGCGATATTTACAGAGAAGTTTAGACTGGAAACAAAGATTACAAATTTTAAAAAATTTGACTCCCCAATGCGTTTAATAAAATCTAAGAAACTGAAATAGGATTCAGGCTTACTTTTAAATGGGGGTTCATACATTTGGGTTAAAAAATACCAGGAGAGCATTCTAAAGATAAAGGCAAGACCAAAGATAATGGCGAAGCCTTTTAAGGGTTTTTGTTTTGAAAAAAATAATATAAAACCGGCGATAAAAGAAGCACTGATTACGATGGTCTGAAAGAGTTTATTTCTTTTGCCAAAAAATCTTCCTCTCTTTTGTTGAGGAATATACTCAGAGATTAAGGAGGTCCAGGCAGGTCCAGCAAAGGCATTAAAACTGTTGAGTAAAACCACAAAGAGTATAAGAAAAAATACAGGATTTTTTTTGAAAATGTAGGGAATAAATATAAGCGGGATAAACATCAAGGAATGCAAAAATACGAAAATATTGATAAT